>JAYSCA010000203.1:0-5163 GCA_041915165.1 Ideonella sp. | reverse complement strand
GACCGCACCGGCGCCTTCGGCCCCCAGGAGGGCAAGCGCCTGGCCTTCATCGTGATGCCGCTGCGGGCCGACCAGACCACGCTGGGCGTGCTGGCGGCGCAGCGCGAGGTCGAAGGCATGGCCCGTCTGTCCGACGACCAGCGGGTGCTGACCATGGTGGCCACGCTGTTGGCGCAGTCGCTGGCGCTGCACCGTTCGGTCAGCGCCGAGCACGCCCGCCTGCAACTGGAGACCACGCGGCTGCAGAAGGCCCTGAGCCAGGAGGCCCCGCGCCGGCGCTACTCGCTGGACAACGTGGTCGGCCACAGCAAGACCATGCAACGGGTGTTTGCCGAGGTGCACCAGGCCGCGCCCTCGCGCTCCACCGTGCTGCTGCGCGGCGAATCCGGCACCGGCAAGGAGGAGATCGCCCGCGCGATCCACTACCTCAGCCCGCGCAAGGACGCGCCCTTCATCAAGGTCAACTGCGCGGCCCTGACCGAGTCGCTGCTGGAATCCGAGCTCTTCGGCCACGAGAAGGGCGCCTTCACCGGCGCGGTGGGCGAGCGCAAGGGCCGCTTCGAACTGGCCCATGGCGGCACGCTGTTCCTCGACGAGGTCGGCGACATCTCGCCGGGCTTCCAGGCCAAGCTGCTGCGCGTGCTGCAGGAGCGCGAGTTCGAGCGCGTGGGTGGCAGCCGGCCGGTCAAGGTGGATGTGCGGCTGATCTGCGCCACCAACCGCGACCTGGAGCGCATGGTGCAGCGCGGTGAGTACCGCGCCGACCTGTACTACCGCATCAACGTGGTCAGCATCTTCCTGCCGCCGCTGCGCGAGCGGCGCGACGACATCCCGCCGCTGGTGGCCCACTTCCTGGACCGCTACAACAAGGAGAACCACCGCCACCTCAAGGTCACACCCGAGGCCATGCAGGTGCTCTCCAACTGTTATTGGCCGGGCAATGTGCGCGAACTGCAGAACTGCATCGAGCGCACCGCGACCATGGTGCATGGCGAGGCGATTCGCGACTTGGCCTTTCCCTGCAAGAGCAACCGCTGCCTGACGCAGACGCTGCACCACATGGACAAGGAGGACGCCGTGGCCCCGGCGTCCACCATCACCGTCAACAAGGTGGGCCGGCCGGATGGCAGCAGCATCCCGGTGGATGGCCGGCGTGTGCCTGCCCCTGCGGGTCACGGCGACGCCTACTTCGACGATGAGGACGACGAGGACACGGTGGTGCGCATCGGCCCCACCGAACGGCTGACCGATGCCAGCGTGCTGCCCCCGCGCCAGTTCGGCGCCGAGCCGCCGCAGGGCGAGCGCGAACGCCTGATCTGGGCCATGGAGCAGTGCGGCTGGGTGCAGGCCAAGGCGGCCCGGCTGCTCAAGGTCACCCCGCGTCAGCTGGGCTACGCGCTGCAGAAGCACCGGATCGAGGTGCGCAAGCTCTGAGTCGGGCGCGGCGCATGCGGGCGCGCCGCCACCACAGCCAGGCCGCGCTGCCCAGCAGCACCGCGGGCGACAGGCCGAGCACCGTCCAGAGCAGGCGCGCAAGCCCGCCCAGGGCCTCGGCCGAGTGCAGCGGGAACACCCAGTCCAGCCCCCGGTTGCCCGGAGCGCTGTGCAGCGGGTCCTGGACCGACAGCACGCGACCCTCGGCGCTCAGCCGGACCCGGGTGTTGCCCGTGTCGGCCCGGGGCTCGCCGGGCTGCAGCAGGCGCAGTTCCCAAGGCGCGCCCGGACGGGCGGGCAGGCTCAGGCGGGACCAGCGCGCTCCGGGGAAGACCGCCTCGCCACGGGCCACCAGGGCGTCGGGCGGCAGGGCCGGTCCGGTCTCTGAGGTGTCGGCCCGGGTGGTTTGCGCTGCGGGCTGCAGCGGCCAGACGGCCCCCACCAGGGCCCGGCTGCTGTCCTTGAAGACCATCATGGCGCCTGTGACCGAGAGCAGCACCATCACGGGCAGGCTCCACAGGCCCAGCGCGCGGTGCGCGTCGAACCACAGGCGCACCCGCGAGGCATCGGTGCGGATGCTCAGCGTCCGGCGCCAGGCGGCCCGGCTGCCCGGCCGGGGCCAGGCCAGCCAAGCCCCGCTCAGGCTCAGGCCCAGCAGCAGCAGGCCACCGGTGCCCACCACGGTCTGTCCGGTCTCGCCGGCCAGCAGATGGCTGTGCAGTTCATAGAGCGCGGGCACCAGGTGGGCCCGGTCGGCCCGGGGAGCGCCCCGGTCGCGCCAGCCCAGCGCGCGGCCGCAGACGGGGTCGATGAAATGCTCGCGCCGCCAGCCGGTGCGCGGGTCGCGCGCTTCCCAGACGCGCCAGGCGGCGCCGGGTTGCTCGGGCGCCAGCACCACGGCGGGCCGGGCCTGCGGGGCACTGCGCCGCAGCACCGCCAGGGTGGCGGCAACGGGCTGCGCCGGCGCCGGGCCCGGGCACAGGGCCTGTGGGCCCAGCCAGGCCGGGTTGAGGGCTCGGTCCAGTTCGGCCTGCCAAACCATCAGCGCGCCGCTCAGGCCCAGCAGGACCATCAGCAGGCCGGCCACCAGGCCGACCCAGCGGTGCAACCACACCCACCAAGGACGGATCGACCGCATCAGAACCGGCGCTTCCAGGCCAGGGTCACGGTGCGGCCGCGGCCGGCGTAGTAGTCGTCGTTGGTGCCGGAGTAGTTGGCCTGGCCGTAGTAGGTGAAGTACTGGCGGTTCAGCAGGTTCTCGACGCCCAGGCTCCAGTCGCCCTGCGCGGTGTGCCAGGTGCCGGCCAGGTCCACCACGGTGTAGCCGCTGAAATGCTCGGCCAGCGAGGTGGTGCCGGAGAACTTGCCCTCGTTGGCATCGCGCGGACGGAAGTGCGACAGCGTGAGCTGGCTGTCCAGCGCATCGTTCAGGCGCCACTGGCCGCTCAGCACCAGCTTGTCCGGCCCCTGCGAGCGGGCGCCCAGGTCCAGGCTCAGCGGCGCGCCGGCCGACGCGGCGGTGCGGCCCCGGGTCAGGGCGTACAGGGCGTTGAGCGTCAGCCCGGGCGCCGCCCGCCATTGGCCCGTGAACTCGAAGCCCTTGACCTCGATGGGCACGCGCTGCACCGAGCCGATGCCGTTGCTGACCGTGATCTGGCTGCCCAGCGAGGAGCGCGAGTCATAGACCGAGGCGGTGAAGCTGCCGGCGCTGCCCCGCCAGGCCACGCCCAGCTCGCGGTTGTAGGTGAGGATGGGCTGCAGATCGACCAGGCTGTCCACCGACTGGCCCGCGGTCTTCACCGCGCGCAGGATCAGGCCCACGTCCGGCATGCCGAAGCCTTCGCTGTAGGACGCGAAGCTGGACCAGCCGCTGTCGCCCCAGCGCCAGACGGCGCCCAGGTTCTTGACGAACTGGTCGGACCGGCGTGTGCCGCCCGCCACCTGCCGGCTGCCGTAGAAGGCCAGGGTGGTGTAGCTGTCCACGTCCAGCCGGCTGTCCTCGTGGCGCAGGCCACCGCGCAGTGTCAGGTCGCCCCAGCTGTACTCCAGCTGGGCGAAGGGGGCCAGGCTGCGGTACTTCAGGGGCGGCACCCAGGTGCGGCCGGTCATCGTCAGGGTCTGCGAGGAGGTGTCGTGCAGCAGGTCCACGCCGGTGGTCAGCTCCAGTCCGCGCCAGCCCAGGTCGGGGCGCACCCAGGTGCTGCGCAGGCCCCATTTGTCGGCATTGATCTGGCTCTGGTCCACCAGGGTGCCCACCGGGGCGATGCTGGCGTCCTGGAAGGTGGTGATGACGCCGCCGCTGTAGCGGGCGCTGAAGTCCTGCTTGAACAGCTGCACCGAGGCCATGCCGCCGGCCAGGTCGTCGTCGTCCCAGCCCAGGCTGGCCGAGCGGACCCGGCTGCGGGGCGGGGCCCAGGCCAGGCTGCCCTGGGCCGAGGTGGTGGGCAGGCCGGTGCTGCGGTCGCCCGCCACGTCCACCCAGTCGCTGAAGCCGTCGGCATGGAACTGGTTGACCATCAGCTGGAACTGTTGCGAGCCCACCCGCTGGCCCAGCTTCAGGAAGCCGTCGTTGGCCGTGTGCAGGGATTCCGTGGCCAGCGTGCGCCCCTGTGCGTCGGTGCCGATGTCCTGTTCGCGGCGGCCGACATACAGCAGCGCCGACCACGGGTCCTCGCCCTCGCTCAGGTGCTCCAGCATGTAGCCGGCCTTCCAGCCCTGGGTGTGGTTGCGGCCCTGGCTGCTGCCCTTGAGCTCCAGCGTCTGATGGGTGCCGGTCTCGGTGGGGCTGCGGGTGATGGTGTTGATGATGCCGCCGGTGGCGCCCATGCCCTGCACCGCCGAGGCGCCGCTGACCACTTCGATGCGGTCGATGATCAGGGCGTCGGCGAAGTAGCCCTCGCGGCCGCCGTAGCGCAGGGGGTTGGTCTGGGGGATGCCGTCGAGCAGCAGCAGCGCGTTGCGGCCCCGCAGCCCCTCGCCGAAGCTGCTGAGCTTCTGGCGCGAGGGCGCGTAGCCCGGCACCTGGGTGGCCAGCAGGGCGCTGGGGTCCTCGCTGACCAAGGTCTGGGTGTCGATGTCCTGGCGGCTGATCACCGCCACCGCGCCCGGGATCTTGTCCAGGGCCTTGCCGCTGCGGGTGGCCGTGACGATGACCTGCTGGATCGGCGGGGAGGCCGGATCGGCAGCAGCGCCGTCGGCACCCGGCAGGGCCTGGGCGTGGGCCGCGGAACCCAGGGCGGCCGTGGCCAGGGCCCAGGACAGGGGGGAGGGGCGCCGCATCCGGCGGCTTCGGGCAAGGGGGCGGTGAGTCTTCATGGGGTAGGGGTGATGACCCGGCCGCAGGGGCCTTCAGCCGGGCCGGCATGAACAGCAAGTGCACGAATGTAAATGAAAATGATTTGCAATCAAGTAAATGGCTGCCACAGACAAAGGGCACCTGTTGACGCGCGTCAACGCCGCAGGCGTGCGGCGGTGGAACGGAAGGAAACAGGCCGCTTGTCGCTTTTGTGATGACCTGCACAGCGGTGGACAACGGAACAATCAACGCAAGTCATTGATTCACATGGAAAAACTGACTGGCACGGCTCTCGCAATGGACTTGGCACCTGCCACCACACGAGGTGCCCCATGTCCGCCAACACCACGTTCGTATCGATCGGCGATCTGAAGAAGGGTCGTCAAGCCGTCAGCGAAGTCGTCGAGACCGGAGGGGGCTGTGGCTCCACCGGC
>JAYSCA010000202.1:0-5163 GCA_041915165.1 Ideonella sp. | reverse complement strand
GCGCCGTGATGCTGCCCGAGTCCCTGCAGGAACCGCTGCGTGAACAACTGGCCCGCGGCCATGTGCTGTGGCAAACCGATGTCCTCAAGGGCTGCGCTGGCGTGGAGTTACCGGCAGCCCTGGCCCGCAAGTACCCGCGCGCGCCGCAAAGCTGGGCTTGGTGGGGGAGGCTGCAGGCGGGCTATGACATCCGCACGGTCCAGGCCCTGCAGGGCCACGCGGATGTGAAAACCACCATGGTCTACACCCACGTGCTCAAGGTGGGTGGGGCTGCGGTGCGCAGCCCGCTGGATGCGCTTCAGGCCCTGCTGGCGGCCTCGGGCACCTCGGTGGTGATCGGGCCGCTGCCGGCCCAGCGGTCCAGCGCCAGGTAGATGACCGGGGTGATGTAGAGCGTCACCACCTGGCTCAGGATCAGGCCGCCCACCACGGCCAGGCCCAGGGGTTGGCGCAGCTCGGCGCCGGCGCCCAGGCCCAGGGCGATGGGCAGGGCGCCCATCAGCGCGGCCACGGTGGTCATCATGATGGGCCGCAGCCGCAGCAGGGCCGCGGCGCGGATGGCCTCGGGCGGGCTCATGCCCTGGTTGCGTTGGGCGTCCAGGGCGAAGTCGATCATCATGATCGCGTTCTTCTTGACGATGCCGATCAGCATCAGGATGCCAATGCTGGCGATCAGCGTCAGCTCCATGTGGAAGAGCTTGAGCGCCAGCAGCGCGCCGATGGCGGCCGAGGGCAGGCCGGCCAGGATGGTCAGCGGGTGGATGTAGCTCTCATAGAGCACGCCCAGCAGCACGTAGATGACGGCCAGTGCCGCCCCGATGAGCACCAGCTGGCTGCCCTGGCTTTGCTGGTACACCGCCGCGTCGCCGCCATAGGTGCCGATCAGCGACTCAGGCATGGCCAGCGCGGCCTTGGCCTGGTCGATGCGCTGGGTGGCCGCGCTCAGCGGCACGCCTGGGGCCAGGTTGAAGGAGACGGTCACCGATTGCAGCTGGCCCTGGTGGTTCACCGCCACCGGCCCCAGCGTGCGCTTGACACTGGCCACCGCCGACAGCGGCACCAGCTGGCCCGCCTTGCTGCGCAGCCAGACCTTGTCAAAGGCGCCCTCGAACTCGCGGTTGGCCTGCGCCGCTTCCATGATGACGGAGAAGCTGTTGGCCGGGCCGTACATGGTGCTGACCTGGCGCTCGCCAAAGGCGCTGTAGAGCGCGGAGCGCACATCGGCCAGCTGCACGCCCAGCAGGTTGGCCTTGTCGCGGTCGATCGTCAGCTGGGCCTGCAGACCCTTGTTCTGCGCGTCGCTGGTCACGTCGCGGAACTGCGGGTCGGCCGCCAGCTTGTCCTGCAGCTTCTGGGCCCAGGCATTGAGGTCGTCGGCGCTCACGCTCTGCAGCGTGTACTGGTAGCGGCTCTTGCTGACCCGCCCGCCCAGCTGCAGGTTCTGCACCGGCGCCATGTAGACCTGGATGCCCGCCACGCCGCGCAGCTTCTTGCGCAGGCCTTCCACCACCTGGGGCATGGCCGGGCGCTGGCCACGGGGCTTGAGGTTGATGAACAGCCGGCCCGAATTGCCGCCGCTCATGAACGAGGACACGGTGGCCACATTCGGGTCGGCCCGGAACACCGCCGCCACCTGGGCCTGCAGGCCCATCATCGCGTCAAAGGAGATGTCCTGCGCCGCCTCGGTGCTGACGCGGATCTGGCCGATGTCCTCCTCGGGGAAGAAGCCCTTGGGCATGGTCACGCCCATCCACAGCGTCAGCGCCAGGCTGCCCACGGCCACCCCGCCCATCAGCCAGCGGTGGCCCAGCGCCCAGTCCAGCGTGCGGCCGTAGCCGTTCTGGAAGGCGGTGAAGCCAGCCTCGAAGGTGCGGCCCAGCCAACCCTCTTCATGGTGGGCCTCATGCTTCAGGTAACGGCTACACAGCATCGGTACCAGCGTCAGCGACACCGCCGCCGACACCAGGATGGACAGCCCCACCACCACCGCGAATTCATGGAACAGCATGCCCATCACCCCGGGCATGAAGAAGATGGGGATGAGCACCGCCACCAGCGAGATGGAGATGGACAGGATGGTGAAGCTCATCTCCCGCGCGCCGCGCACCGCGGCCTCGAAGGGCGCCATGCCGCCCTCCACATGGCGCACGATGTTCTCCAACATCACGATGGCGTCGTCCACCACCAGGCCCACGGCCAGCGTGATGCCCAGCAGCGAGATGTTGTCCAGGCTGTAGCCGCCGGCCCACAGCAGGGCCAGCGCGCCGATCAGCGAGATGGGCAGCGAAAAGGACGGGATCAGCGTGGCCGAGAGCCGGCGCAGGAACAGGAAGATCACCAGCACCACCAGCACCACGGTGAGCGCCAGCGTGAAGTAGACGTCGTGCACCGCCTCGCGGATGGAGGCCGAGCGGTCGTTCACCGGCGTCATCTTGATCGAGGCCGGCAGCTGGGCCGCAAAGTGCGGCAGCATGGCCTTGACCCGGTCCACCACCTGCACGGTGTTGGCATCCGGTTGGCGCTGCACCGCCAGCGTGATGCTGGGCTCGCCGTTCAGCTCGGCGTGGGTCTTGGTCGATTCGACGCTGTCCTGCACCTGGGCCACGTCGGCCAGCCGCACCGGCGCGCCGTTGCGCGTGGCCACGATGACCTGGCGCCAGTCCTGGGCGTTCATCAGCTGGCGGTTGGCCTGCACCGTCAGGGTCTGGCGCGGGCCGTCCAGCGTGCCCACCGGCGTGTTGGCATTGGCGCTGGTCAGGGTCGCGCGCAGTTCGTCCAAGCTCAGGTCGCGCTCGGCCAGCCGGTCCAGGTCCACCTCCACCCGCACCGCATAGCGGCGCTGGCCGTAGATGGCCACCTGGGCCACCCCTTCCAGCGTGGACAGGCTGGGCGAGATCAGGTTCTCGGCGTAGTCGTTCAGCTGGGTCAGGCTGATGGATGGCGAAGTCAGCGCCACCAGCAGCACCGGCGCGTCGGCCGGGTTGACCTTGCGGTAGCTGGGCGGCGTGGTCATGTCGTCCGGCAGGCTGTGCTGGGCCCGGTACAGGGCGGCCTGCACATCCAGCGCGGCGGCGTCGATGTCGCGCGAGGCGTCGAACTCCAGCGTCAGCGAGGTGCTGCCCAGCGTGCTGCTGGAGCTGATGAGCGACAGCCCGGCGATGGTCGAGAACTGCTTTTCCAGCGGCAGCGCCACCGAGCTCGCCATGGTCTCGGGCGAAGCCCCGGGCAAGCTGGCACTGACGTTGATGGTGGGCGTGTCAAACCGCGGCAGCGCCGCCACCGGGATCTTGTCCAGGGCCAGCAGGCCGGCCACCACGATGGCGATGTTGAGCAACACCGTCATCACCGGACGGCGGATGAACAGCTCGGTGAGGCTCATGCGCCGGCTCCGGCGCTGCTGGCTGCGGTGTCATGCACGCTGGCGCCCGGGCGCAGGTTCTCCTTGCCTTCCAGCACCACCTTCTCGCCGGGCTGCACGCCGCTCACCGCGGCCCACAGGCCGGCGCTGTGCAACAGGGTCACGCTGCGCAGGCGGGCGGTGTGGTCGGCCCCCACCACATAGACCTGGCGCACTTCGCCCTTGATGATCAGCGCGGCCTGCGGCAGCACGGCCACCGCTTTGAGGGTACGCAGCGTGAGCTGGGCGGTCACGTACTGGCCGGGCCACAGGGCTTGGTTGGGGTTGGCCAGCGCGGCTTTCAGCTTGATGGTGCCGCTGGTGCTGTCCACCGTGTTGTCCAGAAAGCTCAGGCGGCCGCTCAGCGGCGCGGCCGTGCCGCCATCGGCGTTTTTGCGCAGCACCTGCACCGGCAGGCTGTCGCGCCGCTGCGGGCCATCGCCCAGCAGGGCCGGCAACTGGGCCTCCGGCAGCGTGAAGCTGACCGCAATCGGGTCGATCTGGCTGATGGTGACCAGCGCAGCGCCGGTCGGCGTCACCAGGCTGCCGGGGTGCACCGCAATCGCCCCGGCGCGGCCGTTCAGCGGCGAACGCACGGTGTTGTAGCCCACATTCACCTCGGCCGCCCGCACAGCGGCCTTGTCGGAGGCCACCAGGGCCAGCTGGGCGTCGCGCTGGGCCCGGATGCTGTCCACCGCCCCCTGGGAGACGAAGTTCTGCCCCAGCAGCTCCTGGTTGCGCCGCCATTGGCGTTCCAGGTCGGCCAGCGTGGCCTGGTCGTGCAGCAGCGTGGCCTTGGCTTTTTCCAGGTTGGCCTGGTCGGCCCGGTCGTCCAGCGTGAACAGCAGGTCCCCCTGGTGGACGAACTGGCCTTCCTGGATGGCGACGCTGCGCACCGTGGTCGACACCTGCGGCCGCACCTCCACCGTGTTGAGCGGCACCACCGTACCGGCCGCCTCCACGGTCACCGGCATGTCTTGCTGCGCCACCGTGACGACCGTCACCGCCTGCACCTGGGGCGCCGAAGCCGCCTTGCCGGCGCCGGCCGGTCCACCGGCCCCCGTGTGGCTGGACCACCACCAGACACCACCGGCCACGACGGCAGCCACCGCCGTCCAGCCCCCCAGGGCACGTGCGTTCATGAACTTCTTCTTTGCCAACCGGCGGGATCGCCGCCAAAAACGGACGCCGGTCCTCAAGACCGGCGCCAAGCACAGAGAGCCTGAACGGTGCCCATCGGTTCCCTCAATGGATGCGTGTCCGCCCTCGCGCCGTGCAATCTAACAGAGCGCGCGTGACATGTAAGAGGCCGTGTCCCGCCGGTCCCAGGGTCAACGGGGGTCTGCCGGTTGCCGTTTTTTGAGGCAGAGCCGGTCGATTGCTGCATCGGTCATCGCGACGTGGCAGGCTGTCCGGCATGTTCCAAGCCATTTCTTGTGAAAGGTTGCCCGTGCGCACATTCCGTCTGTCTTCTTCGCTGGTGTCCCTTGTCCTGGCCAGCGCGGCCTGCTGGGGGTCGCTGTCCGCGCAGGCCGGGGAACTGCCTCACAGCGCGGACCTGAGCTACCAGGTCACCTGGGGCGTCATCAGCCTGAACGCCGAACAGCATTGGAAGCTGGAAGGCGACCGCTACACCCTCAGCACCGAGCTGAAGCTGCCGCTGGCCTTCAAGAACCGCCGCTACGTCAGCCAGGGCCGGGTCGGCCCGCATGGGCTGGAGCCGGCCACTTATGAAGATTTTGAGGTCGGTGACCCGAAGCCGCGTT
>JAYSCA010000201.1:0-5175 GCA_041915165.1 Ideonella sp. | reverse complement strand
CAGCAACAAGGGACGCGGCGCGGGCAAGGCCGCCCACAAGGGCAGCAAGGCTGCCTCCTCGCCTTCGCGGGTGTTGACGGCCGCCACCACGGGCCGGTTCAGCCGGGCATGCCAGTCATGCCCGCTCTGCAATTGCTCGGGGTCGGGATGCAGGTCGTACTTCAGGTTGCCGCAGACCTCGACCCGGGCCGCCCCAGCGGCCCGCAGGCGGGTGGCGTCGGCCTCGGTCTGGGCCAACACCAGCTGCAGCGCATCCGCAGCCGGCCGCATCAAGGCCGCCAGGCGCTCGCCCTGGCGTGCGCTCTTCTCGCTCAGCCGCGCATTGGCCAGCACCATCGGCACCTGCTGCTGCAGCGCCTCGTGCAGCAGGTTGGGCCAGATCTCGGTTTCCATCAACACGCCCACGCGGGGCTGCACATGCTGCAGGAAACGACGCACCGCCCCAGGGGTGTCGAAAGGCAGCCAGAGCTGCTGATCGCCCGGCGCCAGCAAGGCCTGCCCGGCCTCCCGCCCGGTGGCCGTGCCGTGGGTCAGCACCAGCCGCAAGCCTGGCTGACGGGCCCGCAACGCGGCCACCAGCGCCGCCGCAGCCCGGGTCTCCCCGAGCGACACCGCATGCAGCCACAGCGCCCCCGGGGGCACCGGGGGCAGGTTCAGGCCGAAGCGCTCGCCCCAGGCTTGCCGGTACAGCGGTTCACGCCGCCCCCGCTGCCACAGCTTGGCCAGGTAGGCGGGCGCGCCCAGCCGCAGCGCCCAGGAGTAGGCCCCCCGGGCCAGAGCCGCCCGCAGCGGCGACACGTCGTCGTGGGTCAAAGGGGACGGCGGAATGTCAGTGCGCCGCAGCGGCAAACTCGGCGTCCGGCTTCACCGCCCGCAGCGCGGCCATGAAGTCATGCTCGATGCGGTGCATGGCTTCCGGCGTGTGCCCTTCGAAGCGCATCACCAGCACCGGCGTGGTGTTGGAGGCCCGCACCAGCCCGAAGCCGTCCGGGTATTCCGCCCGCAGACCATCGGTGGTGATGATCTCCGCGCCGGGGAACTTCGCCGTCGCCAGGATCTTGGCGATGACCTGGGCCGGCTCGCCCTCGGCGCAGGGCACGTTGAGTTCCGGCGTGTTGAAGCTGGTCGGCAGCGCATTCAGCACCGCGCTCGGGTCGTCCGAGCGCGACAGGATCTCCAGCAGCCGGCCGGCGGTGTACATCGCATCGTCGAAGCCGTACCAGCGCTCCGAGAAGAAGATGTGGCCGCTCATCTCGCCGGCGATCGGGGCGCCGGTTTCCTTGAGCTTGGCCTTGACCAGCGAGTGGCCGGTCTTCCACATCAGCGGCACGCCGCCAGCGGCCTTGACCTCCGGGGCCAGGCGCTGGGTGCACTTGACGTCATAGATGATGGTGCCACCCTTCACCCGGGTGAGGATGTCGCGCGCGAACAGGATCAGCTGGCGGTCCGGGTAGATGATCTGGCCATCCTTGGTGACCACGCCCAGGCGGTCGCCATCGCCGTCAAAGGCCAGGCCCAGCTCGGCATCGGTGGCATGCACCACCTTGATCAGGTCGGCCAGGTTGGCGGGCTTGGAGGGGTCCGGGTGGTGGTTGGGGAAGTCGCCATCGACCTTGGAGTACAGGTCGATCACCTCGCAGCCCAGGGCCTTCAGGATGCCCGGCGCGCTGGCCCCGGGGATGCCGTTGCCCGAATCCACGACGATCTTCATCGGACGGGACAGCTTGCAGTCGCTGACGATCCGATGGGTGTATTCGGGCAGGATGTCCATCGTGCCGATGCGGCCCTTGCCACGGGCATAGTCCTCGGCTTCGATGCGTCGCTGCAGCCCCAGGATCTCGTCGCCATAGATGGCGCGGCCGGCCAGCACCATCTTGAAGCCGTTGTAGTCCTTGGGGTTGTGGCTGCCGGTCACCTGGATGCCGCTGGTGCAGCCGAACCTGCCGCGCGTGGCGGCGACGTAATAGACCATCGGCGTAGTGACCGCGCCCAGGTCCACCACGTCCAACCCGGTCGAGGCCAGACCCCGTTTGAGCGCCTCCACCAGACCCGGCCCGGACAGACGCCCGTCGCGCCCCACCACCACGGCCTTCTGCCCGGCCTTCAGGGCTTCCGTGCCAAAGGCCTTGCCAAGGTGCTCGGCCACGCTGTCGTTCAAGGTCTTGCCCACGATGCCGCGGATGTCATAGGCCTTGAAGATGGATGCATCGACTTTCATGGGGAATGGATGTTGGAGCTGAAGAAAAGGATGGGGAAAACACCGACGACTGCGCGTGGATTGTAGAGACGCCACGCCGGGATGCCGGGGGAGATCGTCGTCCGCCGCAAGCAGATGTCCGAAAACGGCGGGACAAGCCGAGGCCGGTCTCTATCATCGCGGCCATGCCCACCCGATCCGCCAACCTGACTCTGCCGCCGCCCCTCGCACCGGCACTGGACAAAGAGGCGGCCTACCGGGCCTTGCAGACCCACGACGCCCGCTTCGACGGACGGCTTTATGTGGGCGTCACCTCCACCGGCATCTACTGCCGCCCCATCTGCCGGGTGCGACTGCCCAAGCAGGACAACTGCCGCTTCTTCCTCACGCCCGCCCGGGCCGAAGCCGCTGGCTTCCGGCCCTGCCTGCGCTGCCGCCCGGAACTGGCGCCGGGGTTGGCTCGGGTTGCCTTGGTCGACTCATCCCGCGCGCTGGCCCAGGCGGGCACGCGCTTGCTGGAACTGGCGCTGGACCGTGGTGAAGCGGTGCAGTTGCCCGCCGTGGCCGCCCGCTTGGGGGTGACCGACCGCCACTTCCGACGCATCTTCCAGGCCGAGCACGGGGTCAGCCCGATCCAGTGGCTCGGCACCCGCCGCCTGTTGCGGGCCAAGCAGTTGCTGACCGACACGCCGTTGCCGATCGCCCAGGTGGCCCTGGCCGCGGGCTTCAGCAGCCTGCGGCGCTTCAACACCGCGTTTCGCGACCATTACCGGATGGCGCCCCAGGCGCTGCGGGGCCCCACCCCGGCGCGCCCCGCCAGCGACACCCTCCGGCTGTTCCTGCCCTGGCGCCCGCCGTATGACCGGGCGGGCATGAACAGCTTCCTGCGGGCGCGGCTGCTGGGCGGCGTCGAGGCCTGGCACGACGATCACTGGTGGCACACGCTGACGCTGGCCAATGGCGCCACCGGCTGGCTGGGGCTGCAGCTGGACGCCCGGCGCGAAGGCGCCTGGCTGGCTTTGTCCAACGGCCTGCTCCCAGCCCTGCCCCAGGTGTTGCGGCGGATCCGGCATCTGCTGGATCTGGATGCCCAGCCGCAGGACATTGCCCAGACCCTGGGCCCGTTGGCGGCGTCGCGGCCCGGGCTGCGGGTGCCCGGGTGCCTGGACGGCTTCGAAACCACGGTGCGCATCATCCTGGGTCAGCAGGTGAGCGTGGCCGCCGCGACCACGCTGGCCGCCCGGCTGGTTGAGGCGCTGGGGGCCCCCTGCAGCACATCGGTGCCCGGGCTGGACCGCCTGTTCCCCAGCCCGCAGGCCCTGCGCGATGTCCCTGCGGAACGGCTGGGGAGCCTGGGGCTGGTCCGCACGCGGGTGACCGCCCTGCAGGCGCTGGCCCGCGCCGTGACCGACGACGGGCTGGACCTGTCCCCCGATGCCGCCATGGACAGCACACTGGCCCGTCTGCGCGCCCTGCCCGGTGTGGGGGCCTGGACCTGCGAGATGGTGGCCCTGCGGGTCCTGGCCTGGCCCGACGCCTTCCCCGCCCGGGATGCGGGCGTCCTACGGGCCCTGGCCCACCTCACCCCCCAGACCGCGACAATCCAGGCCGAGGCCTGGCATCCCTGGCGCTCCTATGCCGTGATGCACCTGTGGCAGGGCCTGGATCCCGCCCGGGACACCACCTTCGCCCCCTCGCCCCTCGCCCGCCCTCATCTCCACGATCCCTCATGAACCGCACTGCCCCCCCGCCCTGGCAAGCCCAGGCCCTGGTCGACACTCCCCTGGGCCCCATGCGCCTGGCCGCCACGGCCGACGGCCTGGGCGGCGCCTGGTTCGAAGGCCAGCGCCATCACCCGGGCGCGCTGGACGCGCCCGTGGACCCCGCCCATCCGGTGCTGCGTCAGGCCATTCAACAGTTGACCCACTATTGGCAGGATCCCGCACGCGCCCACTTCGCGCTGCCACTGGCACCAAAGGGGACCGCGTTTCAACAAGCAGTCTGGGCACAACTGCGACAGTTGCCCCCCGGCACCACCACCACCTACGGTGCACTGGCCCGCGAACTGGGCCGCCCGCAGGCTGTCCGCGCCGTGGGGGCGGCGGTCGGGCGCAATCCGCTGAGCCTCTTCATCCCCTGCCACCGGGTGCTGGGCGCTGATGGCCAACTCACGGGCTACGCGGGCGGACTCGATCGCAAGACCGCGTTGCTGCGACAGGAAGGGGCCTGGCCACGATGAAACCCCGCGACCTGCTCGAACTGGCCCTGCTGGCCGCCATCTGGGGGGCTTCGTTCCTGTTCATCCGCATGGGCGCCGCCGCCTTTGGCCCGCTGGCCCTGGCAGGCCTGCGGGTGGCGGGCGCCGTGGTCTGCCTACTGCCCCTGTTGGTCTGGCGCGGCGAGGCGGCCGCCCTGCGCCGGCACTGGCGTCCCATTCTGCTGGTGGGGCTGACCAACTCGGCCCTGCCCTTCATCTGCTTCGGCGTGGCCGCGCTGGCCATCAGCGGTGGGCTGTCGGCCATCTTCAACGCCACCACCCCGTTGTGGGGCGCGCTGGTGGCCTGGTTATGGCTGGGAGAGCGCCCCTCCCGCACCCGCGGGCTGGGCCTGCTGCTGGGGTTTGCCGGTGTGTTTTGGCTGGCCTGGGACCGGGCCAGCGTCCACCCCGGTGCCCAGGGCGTGAGCCCGGTGCTGGCCATCGCGGCCTGCCTGGCGGCCACGCTGCTGTATGGCTTTTCGGCGAATTTCACCCGGCGCCATCTGCAGGGCGTGCCCTCCATGGCGCTGGCCGCCGGCAGCCAGTTGTCCGCCGGCCTGCTGCTCGTGCCCTTGATGCTCACGCATTGGCCGGCCCAGCCACCGGCGGCCTCGGCCTGGTGGGCGGCCATCCTGCTGGCGGTGCTGTGCACCGGCCTGGCCTATGTGCTCTATTTCCGGCTCATCGCCCGTGTAGGCGCCGCCAATGCCATGACGGTCAC
>JAYSCA010000200.1:0-5179 GCA_041915165.1 Ideonella sp. | reverse complement strand
ACAGGCCAGGCCGCACTCGGCCGCCTCGGTCTGCAGCACCAGCGGCACGCGCCGCCGGCCCCAGCCGGTGCGCAGGCCGCGCAGCACGCTGCCGGGGTCCTCAGGGGTCTCGCTTGTCATCGTGGTCCCGTCACCAACGCTGGCGCCAGCCCAGCAGCGGCGCAAACACCCATTCGATCAGCCGCCGCTGCTCCAGCAGCACGTCGGCCTCCAGCTGCATGCCCGGCTGCAGCGGCTGAGCCAGGGCACCGGCCGACATGGTCTGTGCCGCCAGGGTGACGACGATCCGGTAGAGCGGCTGCGGCGTGCCGGTCTGTGCCGGCAGCGGCAGCGTGGCCAGCTCGGTGGCCTGGGCCGGGGCGCGGGCCACCTGGCTCACCGTGCCCTGCAGCCAGCCGTACTTCTGATAGGGAAAGGCCTGCAGGCGCAGGCGTACCGTCTGGCCCGGCCGCACAAAGCCCAGCGCGCTGGACGGCGCATACAGATGCGCCTGCAGCGGCACCCCGGCCGGCCAGAGGCTGGCCATCGCGAACTCGTCGCTGACGGCCTGGCCCGCGCCGGCGTAGACCGCGGTGATGGTGCCGGCCATCGGTGCCGTCACCGGCAGGATGCGGTCGGCCGCCGCCGGGTCGGCGCGGGTCGACAGCTCACGGATCTCGTCGCGCTGGCGAGCCAGCGCCTCCAGCTGCTGCGCGGTCTGCAGCGGCAGCTCGCGGGCCTCGGCCTGCAGGCTGACCAGATCCCGCGCCAGAGCGGCGCGCTGGCGCTGCAGCGAAGCGGCATCGGCGCGCAGCCCCATCACCTCTTCCTGCTTGGCCTGCACCTGTGCGGTCGAGACGAACTGCTGCCCGGCCAGCGACTCCAGCCGCGCCTGGGCCTTCTCGGCCAGCGCCAGCCGCTGCTGGTGGAAGCTCATCTGCTGATCCAGCTGGGCCAGCTCGCGTTGGGCGGCCTCGATGCGGGAGGCCAGCGACTGCTGCTGCGTGTCGGCCACCCGGCGCGTCTGCTGCGCGGTGGCGTCCAGGCTCAGCAGCCGGGCCTCGAAGGTCTGTTGCAACTGGCCCTGCGGGACGCTGGCCAGGCGAGGATCGCCCACCGCCAAGGTCATCAGCAACTGCCCCGCCTGGACCGCCTGCCCCTCCTGCACGGCCAGGCGTTGCACCCGGGCCACCTGAGGCGGCACGATGCGCACCAAGCCGCCGGCCGGCACCAGCACCCCGCTGACCACCACCCGCCGGCTGGCCAGGCCCCAGACGAGGAAGGCGCTCAGCGCCAGCAAGGCCACCACCAGGCCCAGCGTGATCCAACGCAGCGCCACGGGCCGCGTCAGCTGGATGCTGCCCAGCCACTCCCCCTGGCGATGCCGCAAGGCCTCCGGCCGAAACAGGCTCACCCGCACCTCACCCGGAACGGCAGGACGACACACGGAGGACGGCGCAACAACAGCATGGCGGCCACATCATAGGGCGAGTCCGCACGCCCAAAAAAGACGGCGGCCCGGTTTCCCGTGGCCGCCGTCAAAGGGTCCCAACACGTCCTGTACTGGACTTGCTTCCCTGATGGTGATTTCAGTGGGATGGCCCTCCCCAGAACCGATCCCGGATGACAGCGTCAGTGATTCAGTGGATTACCAGCCGCCGCGCGGCGAGTCGGTGGTGTCGCCCAGGCCGCCGACCACGGCACGCAGCTGAGCTTGCGACAGGGGCTGCAGCGCGGCAGCTTGGACGGGCTTGGCACGCAGCGCGCCCAGGGTGTTGCGGACGAGGGTCTTCAGGACTTGCTTCATGGTGGACTCCGGTTAGCTGGGCGCGTTCAGCGCATGGAGTCATTGAACCAAGTCCCCCCTTCTGGCGACACTGTCAACTCTTACAGGGGGGAGCCTGTCCGAGCGGCATCCTTCGGTCAGTGGATCAAGCCGAGCCGCAGGGCTTTCAGCACCGCCTGGTGCTTGTTGGTGGACTCGAGCTTGTGCATCGCATTCTGCAGATGCAGCACCGCGGTCCGCTCGCTGATGCCCAGGATGGTGCCCACCTCCCAGGCGGTCTTGCCCTCCATGGTCCAGCGCAGCGCCTCCAGCTCGCGGGGCGTCAGCTTGGGCCGCTCCAGGGCGATCACGTTGGGCGGCACAAAGAGGCGCAGGGCCGCGTCCTGGGCATGCACCGCGAACAGCTGCAGGTCGGCCACGATGCGGGTCAAGGCCATCGCATCGGCTGGCAAAGCTTGGTCACGGTCCACCCCCAGCATGAAGTGCCGGCCCTGCGGCAGGTGCATTGCCAGCGCCACCCCGGTGCGGTAGCCGAACGCGGCCTGTTCCTCCCAGAGCGACTCCACCCCATTGCGAACATAGGTGGCCTGGTCCCACAGGATGGGCACAGTCCCGCGCTTGCAGTGCTGCATCACGGGGTCTTGGCGCCATATTTGGCTGTTCTGGAAACCGTCCTTGTAGGCCCTGGGCGTGTTGTCCACCGTGTAGAACTCGGAATGCGTCAGTGACTGGTCGACCACCGTCATCGCCGACACGTAGTCGAAGCCGAGTTCGTTCGCGAAGCGAATGACCTCCTGGCGGAACACCGCTTCAGTCTCGGCCTGCATGACCGACAAAAAGCTGCCATGCAGCAGGCCCGCGCTCACGGCGACAGCTCCCGCGCGGTGGTGTCACAACGCCGTAAGGCGGCCCTGACAGGTCTTACATCTAGCTCTTGCACGCTGTCCATTCCAGACTACCGCCATGCCCTCGCTTCAGAATGCTCCCGCACCCCTGCGTCCGCGCAGCGCCATGCCACCCCCCTGGTCCTTGTACTTGTGGCCCACGGTATTTTGGCAGGCAAACCAGCCCCATGCATCACGGTTCATGCACGTGGGAACCCGTGTGATGCGAGGAAATCCACGCGAACCGCTGTGTGGACAAACCCTGTGGTGTGAATCCACCCCCCATCCTGAGGCCGGTCTGCTGTGGGATTGGGTGGAGATCCATGAAGGCGTCGTGGCCATGGCGGACCCGATGGGCGTGCTGACCAACCTGCGCCTGGTCAGTGACGAGGGCGCGGTGATGACCAGCAGCGAGGCCGCGCTGCACCTCAATGGCCTGATCCGCCAGCTGCCCTGGCAGGACGAGGTCTGGCGCGCGCTGCGCCAGGCCTGAAGCGACAGCCGCCCCGTTCACCGCGCCACCACCCGGGCCAGCTGGCGCGCCACATAGACCAGGCACACGCCCGTCAGAACCGCGCTGACCAGCAGCGAGACCCCCAGGTCGGCCCAGCCCAGCGGCTCCCCGCGCAGCACGCGGTTCATCAGCGTGCTCTGCGCCAGGGCCGGCACCCACAGGTGCCAGGGCCGCTCGCCGTCCTGGTTGACCATGCTCATCATCGGCAGCAGCGAGACCCCCAGCAGCAGCACGCTGGCACTGGCCTGGGCCTCCTTGAAGGTCTTGCAGCGGATCGCGATCGCCATCAGCAGGGCCGACAGACTGCCCGCCAGCGGCAGCAGCACCGCCAGAAAGGCCAGCGCCTCGGGCCAGCCGTACTGGAAATTGGCCGCCAGGGTTTCACTGCGCAGCAGCCACTGGCCGGGCAGGAAGCTGAAGCTCGACAGCAAGGCGATCAGCATCGCCACCGCCGCCACCGCGCCCCATTTGCCCAGCACCAGCGCGCCGCGGCCGGTCGGCGTCATCAGCAGCGGCTCCAGCGAGCCCCGCTCGCGCTCACCCGCCGTGGTGTCCAGCGCCGCGTTGAGGGCGCCATAGAGCACCGCCATCAGCACGAAGAAGGGCAGCATGCCGGTCAGCCGCAGGGCCCGGGCCGCCGGGCTGCCCAGGTCGCGCGGCTGCACCTCCATCGCCTGCAGCAGGGCCGGTGACACCCCGCGCACCAGCAGCCGCAGCGCCCCCTGCTCGCGGTTGAAGCCCTGCAGCAGCGCCAGGATGCGTTGCTGACCGCTGTCGGCGCGCGGGTTGTTCGAGGCACTGACCACCTCGACCGTGGGCACCTCGCCCTGGCGCAGCGCGGTCTCGAAGTTCGGCGGCACCACCACCACCGGGTCCCCCAGCCGGCTCTGCACCAGCTGCTGCGCATAGTCGGCCGGCGCCGCGCGCACGGTGTAGGTCTGGCGCGCCAGGTAGTTGCGCAGCGTGGGCGCCTGGTCGATGCCCTGCACCACCACCACGCGCGCCTCGGCCTGCTGCTCGATGCGGCCCACCAGGGTGGAGATCAGCAGCAGCACCAGCGGCCCCATCGCCACCGCGCTCAGCAGCACCGTCAGCAGCGTGCGGCGGTCGCGCAGCGCATCCACCCATTCCTTGCGGAACACGGTCCAGGCCGCCCTCATGACCGGGCCTCCCCGTTCGCCGTCTGGGCTGCGGCGCGCTCCTGCGCGCTGAAGGCCAGCTCGACAAAGGCCTCCTCGAAGTCGGTCTGACCGGTGCGCTGCAACAGCTCGGTCACCGTGCCCTGGGCCACCGTGCGCCCGTGGGCGATCACCACCACCTGGTCGCACAGCCGTTCCACCTCCTGCATGATGTGGGTCGAGAACACGATGCACTTGCCCTCCTCGTCGCGCAGGCGGCGCAGGGCCTCGCGCAGGCTGCGCGTGGCCAGCACGTCCAGGCCGTTGGTGGGCTCGTCCAGGATGATGTTGGGCGGGTTGTGCACCAGGGCCCGGGCCAGCGCGGTCTTCATGCGCTCGCCCTGGCTGAAGCCTTCGGTGCGCCGGTCCAGCAGCGCGCCCAGGTCCAGCACCCGCGCCAGCTGCTCGGCCCGGGCGGCGGCCTCGGCCAGTGTCATGCCCTGCAGGCGGCCGTAGTAGACGATGTTCTCGCGCGCGGTCAGGCGCGGGTACAGGCCGCGCGCATCCGACAGCACGCCCAACCGGGCCAGGGCGGCACGCGGCGTGCGCGTCACGTCCAGCCCGTCCACCCGCACCTGGCCGGCATCGGGTGGCAGCAGGGCCGCCACGATGCGCAGCGTGGTGGTCTTGCCAGCGCCATTGGGCCCCAGCAGGCCGGTGATGGCGCCATCGGCCGCCTGCCAGCCGACCGACTGCAGCGCCGGCACCGTGCGGCGCTGCCGGCCGGTACCGGTCTGGAAGGACTTGCTCAGGGCCTCGACCTGGATCATCGCGTGCCCCCCTTCGGCGCCGCCGAGGCGGGCGACAGCGGCCACAGGGCCGGTGGCCGGGGCACGGC
>JAYSCA010000199.1:0-5179 GCA_041915165.1 Ideonella sp. | reverse complement strand
GCAGCCTTCGTCAAGCAACTCACCCAGGCCGGCCACGCGGTCCGCGTCACCGCCCGCCACCTGGACAAGGCCCAGGCCCTGGCCGCCGCCCATCCGGGCGCAGTGGCGGTGCCCGCCGCTGGTGCGGCCGAGGGCGTGGACGCCGTGGTGCTGGCCACGGGCTATGGCGATGCCGTGGCGGCGTTGCAATCGTTGGGCGACCTGAACGGCGCCGTGGTGATCGACATCACCAACCCGCTGACGGCCGACTACATGGGCCTGACGCTGGGCCACAGCACCTCCGCGGCCGAAGAGATCGCTCGGGCTGTGCCGGGCGCCCAACTGGTCAAGGGCTTCAACACCTTGTTCGCCCAGGTGCTGGCGGCGGGGGCAGATTTCGGTCAAGGCCGTCACGCCACCGTCTTCCTGGCCAGCGACAGCGCGGCCGCCAAGCAGGTGGCCCGCACGCTGGCCCAAAGCATGAGTTTCGAGGTGGTGGATGCCGGGGGCTTGAAGAATGCCCGTTACCTGGAACCGCTGGCGGGCCTCAACATCTACTTGGGCTATGGCGCCGGACTGGGCACCACCGTCGCCCCGACCTGGATCCACCGCGCCTGAGGGGCCGGTGGCTGCTTCAAGGAGCACTGAGATGAGCAAGAACCTGCAAAACGCGATCGCCCTGGTGGGGCGCCTGTTGTTCGTGGTGTTGTTCCTGCCGGCCGGCGTCGGCAAGGTGACCGATTTCAGCGGAACCGTGGGCTATGTGGCCTCGGCCGGGTTGCCTTTGCCGACCCTGGGCGCGCTGGCCGCTCTGCTGGTCGAAATCATCGGCAGCGTGGCCTTGCTGTTGGGGCTGGGGACCCGCCCTGCCGCGGCCGTGATGACCTTGTTCACCCTGGCGGCCAGCGTCTTCTTCCATCCGTTCTGGAGCGTGCCGGCGGATCAGGCCTTTGTGACCCAGCTGCTGTTTTTCAAGAACATCGCGGTGGCCGGCGGCTTGCTGACCCTGGTGGCCCATGGCGCGGGGGGCTGGAGCCTGGACGCGCGTCGCGAAGACTGAGGGAAAGTCGAAAAATGAGTGCTCTGATGCGCACCCCCGGGCCGGTCGAGATCGATCCGGTGTCGGGCCTGAGTTTTCGCCTGCTGCAGCCGGCCCCTGCGGTGCCCCGCCGACTGCTGGTGCTGTTGCACGGCGTGGGCGGCCACGAGCGGTCGGTGGCCGGCCTGGCCCACGGCGTGCCGGATGACACGCTGGTGGCCCTGGCGCGCGGCCCGCTGGTGCTGGGGCCGCAGCAGTTCGCCTGGTTCCAGGTGAGCTTCACGGCACAGGGGCCGCGCATCGTGCCGGAGCAGGCCGAGCACAGCCGTCAGGCGCTGATCGCCCTGATCGCCGAGCTGCAGCGCGTGCATGGCGTGGCACCGAAGCACACGGTGGTGGCCGGCTTCAGCCAGGGCGGCATCCTGAGTGCCAGCGTGGCCCTGTCGGCACCGGCCGCGGTGGCGGGCTTCGGTCTGCTGTCCGGACGCATCCTGCCGGAGCTGGAACCCCATCTGGCCCCGCGCGAGGCCCTGGCCGGCCTGCACGGCTTTGTCGGTCACGGCGAATACGACAGCAAGCTGCCGGTGGACTGGGCACACCGGGCCCACCGCTGGCTGGACGAACTGGGTGTGCCCCATGTGCTCAAGCTCTACCCGATCGACCATGGCATCAGCGCCGAGATGCAGGGCGATTTCCTGGCCTGGTGGCAGGCCCTGGCCTGAGCCCCCGGCCTTCGAACAAGGCAACTGATCATGACCCCTCTGGATGACGCGCGGAACCTGGCCCGCCGCACGGCGGTGGCCAGCTACGCCTGGGCGCGGGCCGCCCGGCCCGCCGCACCCGCCTGGGTGGCGCTGCACCTGGGCGACGAGGCCTCGGCGCTGGCGCTGGGCACCGCGGCCCAGCCGGCGCGGGTGATCGCCGTGGATCTGGGCCTGGCGGCCTTGGCGCGGCGCTTCTTCATGTCCGACCGGCCGGGCGAGGCGGCCATCGAGACCGCCATCGCCGAGGTCGAGGACGTGATCATGCCGCTGCGCCCGGCTCTGCCAGTCGAGGCCTGGCTGCTCAGCACCGATGACGCCGTGGCCGAGGTGGCGGCGCAGGCGGGCCTGTCGCTGGCCGAGGGGCCCGTCACGCTGGACCGCGAGACGGTGGAAGCCTTGTTCAACCGGTGGGCGGCGCTGGCCCTGGGCCGGCCCACCAGCCAGGATGCGTTGCCCGTCGGCGGCCCGGCGGCGGGCCGCTTTGCCGCCACGTTGCTGGTGCTGCGCGAATGGCTGCACCACCTGCCGCAGACGAGCCTCACCGTCGGCCGGCCCCACCCGACGCAGTCCCCGGAGTGACGCATGGAAATCGGTGTCTACACCTTTGGCGATCTGCCCACCGGCGCCCGTGACGCGGCCGCCGCGCGGCAGCGCCTGCATGAGATCGTGGCCGCGGCCCGGCTGGCCGACGAGGCCGGCCTGGACGTGTTCGGCGTGGGCGAACACCACCGCGCGGACTACGCCGTCTCGGCCCACACGGTGGTGCTGGGTGCGCTGGCCACCGCCACGCGCCGCATCCGGCTCAGCAGCGCGGTGAGCATCCTCAGCTCGGCCGATCCGGTGCACCTGTTCGAGGACTTCGCCACGCTGGACCTGCTCAGCGACGGGCGGGCCGAACTGATGGCCGGGCGCGGCGCCTTCGTCGAGTCCTTCCCGCTGTTCGGCTTCGCGCTGGAGGACTACGAGGCCTTGTTCACCGAGAAGCTGGACCTGCTGCTGCGCCTGAACGCCGAACCCCGCATCCGCTGGCGCGGCGAGCACCGGTCTGCCCTGCACGATGTGGAGGTGGCGCCACGCCCGCTGCAAGACGGCGGCCTGCCGATCTGGATTGCCGCCGGCGGCACGCCGCAGAGCGCGGTGCGCGCGGGCCGGCTGGGCCTGCCGCTGAACCTCGCCAACATCGGCGGCAGTCCGGCGCAGTTCAAGCCCTTCATCGAGCTCTACCGCCAAAGCGGGCTGGAGGCCGGACAGGGGTTGAGCCGGCTGAAGGTGGCCGTGTCCTCGCACGGGCATGTGCAGCGCGACGGCCCCCAGGCCCGCGAAGCCTTCTACCCCTACTACCGCCATTACCTGCGCCACAACCTGCCGCAGCGCGACCGCGGCTGGGAGGTGTCGCCGGACGCCTATGCGCAGCTGGCCGGTCCGCAAGGGTGCCTGTTCGTCGGCAGCCCGCAGGAGGTGGCCGACAAGATCCTCTACGAACATGCCCTGTTTGGCCACCAGCGCTTCCTGATGCAACTGGACATCGGTGGCCAGCCCTACGACATGGTGGCGCGCGCCATCGAGCTGCTGGCCACCGAGGTCAAGCCCCGGGTCCAGCAGGCCCTTCGGGCCGATGTCGCCGCGCCTGTTGCCAATTCCACCTATCCTCAGCCTGAATCCGGAGTCGAACGATGAGCACCGAACACACCTCTACCCCGGGCCGTCTGCCCACCGTGTACATCCCGCATGGCGGTGGCCCCTGCTTCTTCATGGACTGGAACCCGCCCCATGCCTGGGACAAGACCGCGGCCTATCTGCGCGGCATCGTCGACGGCCTGCCGCAGCGGCCCAAGGCCATCGTGATGGTCTCGGCCCACTGGCTGGAGGGCGACTTTGCCGTCACCGGCGGCGCCCAGCCCGAGCTGATCTACGACTACTACGGTTTCCCGCCGCACACCTACGAACTGAAGTACCCGGCTCCGGGTGAGCCGGCCCTGGCCGAGCGCATCACCACGCTGCTGGGGCAGGCCGGCCTGTCCTCGCACATCGATGCCCGGCGCGGCTATGACCACGGCATGTTCATCCCGCTGCTGCTGATGGTGCCGCAGGCCGACATCCCGGTGGTGCAGCTCTCGCTGAACGTGTCGCTGGACCCGGCCGCCCACCTGGCCCTGGGCCGGGCGCTGCAGCCCCTGCGCGACGAGGGCGTGCTGATCGTGGGCAGCGGCATGAGCTTTCACAACATGCGCGGCTACGGCGACCCGCGCTTCGGCCCGGTGTCCGACACCTTTGATGGTTGGTTGACCGAGGCGGTCGAGGCCCCGGCCGCCGAGCGCGATGCCGCGCTGACCGCCTGGGCCGATGCACCGATGGCCCGCTGGTGCCACCCGCCGCGGGCCGAGGAGCACCTGCTGCCGCTGATGGTGGTGGCCGGTGCCGCGGGCGAGGACCGCGGCCGCAAGGTGTTCTCCGACCGGGTGATGGAGACGACGCTGTCGGCCTTCAGCTTCGGGTAAGGTAGGGGCGCACCGCAGGCCGCCGGGCGGCGGACAATGGGACTATCACGACTTCTGACGAAGACACGGCCTCATGAACACCACCACCACGCCTGCGACCCATTTCGACCCGGTCAGCCGGGCTTTCCACTGGCTCACGGCGATCATCATCGTGGCGGCCTTCACCCTGGGCCCGGGCGGTTTCGGCCGTCAGATGCACGAGGGGCTGGACCCGGCCACCCGCTGGGACATCGTCTGGCATGAAAGCCTGGGCGTGTCGGTCTTCGTGCTGACGCTGCTGCGCCTGCTCTGGGTGGCGCTGCGTCCGGCGGCACCGCAGTTCGAGATGAACCCCTGGATGCAGCGCGCCGCGCGCATGGTGCAGGGGGCCTTGTGGCTGCTGATGCTGCTGCTGCCGATCACCGCGCTGCTGGCGCTGGGCAGCGAAGGCCATCCGCTGACGCTGCTGGGCGGCTTCCGGGTTGACCAGATGCCATTCATCGCCAACAGCCCGCTGGCCGAGGCGGCCGACTGGGGCGAGGTGCATGGCTTCCTGGGCGACGCGATCCTCTGGTTGGCCGGTGGCCATGCCGCCGCCGCCATCTACCACCACGTGATGCTGAAGGATGGCGTGCTGAAGTCGATGCTGCCGCCGGGGCGCGGCACTCACTGAGCGTCGAACACCTGCACCAGCGCGCGGCGGATGCCGCCGTAGCCGGTGCAGCGGCAAATGTTGCCGCACATCAGGGCCTCGGCCTCGGCCAGCGAGGGCCGGGGCTGCAGGCCCGCCAGATGGCTCATGGTCATCACCATGCCGGCGCTGCAGTAGCCGCACTGCACGCCGCCGCACTCGGCCAGCGCCTGCCGCACCGGCAGGCTGGCCGGGTCGGCCGCCACCGATTCGATGGTGCGCACCGCGC
>JAYSCA010000198.1:0-5196 GCA_041915165.1 Ideonella sp. | reverse complement strand
TCAACAGCGCCATGATCTCCGCGCCGCGGGCGCTGTCCAGGTTGCCGGTGGGCTCGTCGGCCAACAGCACGGCTGGCTGGGTGACGATGGCGCGGGCGATCGCCACCCGCTGCTGCTGGCCGCCGGACAGCTCACCGGGGGTGTGGTCTTCCCAGCCGGCCAGGCCGACCTTGGCCAGGGCGGCCCGGCTGGCGGTATGACGCTCGGCCGTGGGCGTGCCGCGGTAGAGCAGGGGCAGCTCGACGTTCTCCTGGGCCGAGGTGCGGGCCAGCAGGTTGAAGCCCTGGAACACGAAGCCCAGCTGGTGCCGGCGCAGCAGGGCGCGCGCGTCGCGGTCCAGCCGCTCGACGTGGATGCCGTCGAACAGGTATTCGCCGCTACTGGGCGTGTCCAGGCAGCCCATGATGTTCATCACTGTCGACTTGCCCGAGCCACTGGGGCCCATGATGGCGACGAACTCGCCCCGCCGCACCGCCAGATCGACGCCGCGCAGGGCTTGGAAGGCGATCGCGCCCTGGCCATAGGTCTTGGTGACGCCGCGCAGCTGGATCAGTGGCCGTTCTTGGGGCGTGGCCTCTGCGGGGGCCTGGCTCACGGTGTGGCTCCGCTCTGCTGTTCAGTGATCACGGCCATGCCGGGGCTCAGATCCTTGCCGTTCACCTCGGTGAGCCGGCCGTTGCTCAGCCCCACCTGCACGTCGATGGCACGCGGCTGGCCGGCTTCCAGCACCCAGAGGCTCCGGGTGCTGCCGTTGCGGGTGTCGGTGCGCGCGGTGCGGCTGGCGCTGTTGGGCGGACGGGGCATCAGCTTCGAGACGATGCTGCTGCTCGACGCGGACTTGGCGGTGGTCGAGGGGCTGAAGTTGAGCGCGCTGCGGGGCACCAGCAGCACGTTCTTGTGCACCGCCGCGGCAATGGCGGCGGTGGCGGTCATGCCGGGGCGCAGGGTGAGGTCGGGGTTGGCCACCTCCAGCTCGGTGGTGTAAGTCACCACGTTGTCGGTGATGGTCGAACCATAGGCCACGCGGGTCACGGTGGCCGGGTACTTGCGGTTGGGCCAAGCGCTGACGGTGAACTGGGCCTGCTGGCCGTTCTGGACCTGGCCGACATCGGCTTCGTCCACGTTGACCGACAGCTTCATGTGGGTCAGGTCCTCGGCGATGGTCAGCAGCGTGACAGCCTGCAGGGAGGCGGCCACCGCGTTGCCGGGCTCGACTGCGCGGGTGAGCACCACACCGTCGATCGGCGAGCGGATGGAGGCCTTGTTCAGGTTGGTCAGGTTGGTGCGCAGCGTGGCCTCGGCCTGGACCACCGCAGCACGCGCGGCAGCCTCGGCGGCCACCGCGCGGTCCATCGTCGCCTGGGCGGCGTCCAGGTCGGTGGCGGCCGGCACCTTGCCACCGGACAGGCGTCCCACGTCCTTCAGGCGCTGCAAGGCCACCCGGGCTTCCTTCACCGTGGCCTGGGTCTGCAGTTGCGTGGCCTTGGCGCTGTCCAGGGCACCCCGGGACAAGCTCACCTGGTCCTTCAGCTTGGAGGTGTCCAGTTCCACCAGCACTTGGCCCTTCTTGACCCGGTCGTTCACGTCCACCAGCACCTGGGTGACGGTGCCGGAGAGCTCGCTGCCGATGTTGACCGAGCGGGTCGGCTCCAGGGTGCCGTCGGCCGAGACGGTCAGCGACAGATCCCCCCGGGCCAGGGCTTCGGTGATGTAGCGGGGGGCCTGCTGGGCAGCGTTGTGGCGCATCCAGGCCACGGCACCGGCCACGGCCAGCACGCCGACGCCGAGGGCCAGCCAGGTGCTGCGGCGGCGCCAGAGGGGCTGGTTGTCACCTTGCAGCCAGGCGGGCAGGGGGCCAGTCGAGGAAGAGGACTCGGGCGGGGCGTCGTGGGTCATCGTTCGGTCCGGAACAGGGAACTCCAGGGAGAGGCTTCGCGGGGCGGCCGGGGGGGCGGCAGCGCGGCGGTCAGATCGGCCTCGGTCCAGCCGCCGCCGAGCGCCTTGTACAGCCGCACCAGGGACAGGGCTTGGTCGGTGCGGGCGCTGGCCAGCGTGGTCTGCAGTGTCAGCAGGCTGCGCTGGCTGTCCAGCAGGGTGGCGGTGTCGGTCAGCCCGGCCTCATGGCGGTAGCGGTTGGTGTCCACCACCCGTTGGGCGGCCTCGGTGGCCTGCTGCAGGGCCTGACAGCGCGCCACGCTGTCGCGTGTGGCTACCAGGCTGTCCTCCACGTCCTGCACGGCACCCAGCAGGGTCGATTCATAGCTGGCACGGGTCAGGTCCCAGGCCGCCTTCTGTTCGGCCACCAGGGCTTCGCGCTTGCCGGCTTCTCAGATGGGCCAGTCGATGTTCAGGCCCAGGGCCGCGACCACCGTCGCACCGTGGGTGAGCGCACTCAGGGTCAGGGCCTGCAAGCCCAGCGAGCCGGTGATCGCCAGCGAGGGCTCGCCCTCGCGGCGGGTCTGCACCATGCTGTACCACTGGGACAGCACCTTGGCCTCGGCCGACCGCAGGTCGGGGCGCCGCCGCAGCAGGTCGGCCGGTACCCCGGCACGCAGGCGGGCAATCAGTGGATCGGTCGCCGGCCAGGGGGCTTCGCGGGTCAGGCGGTCGTGCAGTTCGGCCGGGGTGCGGCCGGTGAGCAGCGCCAGTTGATGCTCGTACTGGGCCGCTTCCGTGTGCAGGGCGGGCAGGCTGGCACGGGTCTGCTCGGTGCTTTGCCGGGCCTGGTCCTGGTCGAGCTGGCTCAGCAGGCCAGCCTGGGTTTTCCAGTCGATCAGTTGCTGGGTTTCCTGCTGCGACTGCAGGCTGGCTCCGGCAATGCGTTCACGCCACTGCGCACCGCGCCATTCGAAGTAGGCCAGCGCCACCTCGGAGGTGATGACCATGCGGGTGGTCACCCAGTCGTCGGCCGCGCTGTGCATCGTCGCGTCGGCGGCCTTCACGCCGGCGTCGATGGCATGGTTCCAGTCCAGCTCCCAGCTGGCGCTGACGCCCACCTTGTAGAGCCGGCTGGTGTCGCTGTCGATGCGGTTGCGGGTGGCCGACACCGGGGTGGAGAACTGGGGCCGCCCCCCGGCGGCGATCACCGCGCGGCTGGCCCGGGCTTGGGCCAGGGTCGCCTGGGCCGAGCGCAGATCGGGGTTGCGCGCCAGCGCCTCCTGGATCAGCCACTGCAGCTGGGCGTCGTCGAACTGCTGCCACCATTGGGCGAGGGTGGCTTCGTCGGCAGACTGGCCCGTGCCGGCGTCGGCCCGCAACCAGGTGCTGGGCAGCGTCTCGCCCAGGCCTTGGGTGGCACTGTGGGGATCGTCACCCGCCTGGGCGAGCGCACTGGTCAGCAGCAGGCCGAGGAACCAGCTCAAACGCCGTCGTGAGCGGACACCGGCGGGCGCTTGCCATGAAGGCGACGGGAGCACAACAGGATCCTCGGGTCGGGTCATGCCCCATGATAGTCAGCCTGTCGGGCGGACTCCGGATCCCCGGCGCCTAAAGCAGCCAGGATTGACATCAGTCAATTTTCCATGGCGGGCTGCCCCGAAGGGCCGGGGCCGTGGCACGAACATGAAAAAGCCGCCCGCAGGCGGCTGGTCTTTCGGGCCGGGAACGAACTCACTGGCTCACGAAAGCGCGCTCGATCACGTAGTCGCCCGGCGTGGTGGTGCTGCCTTCCTTGAAGCCGCGGGCTTCCATCATGGTCTTCAGGTCGCGCAGCATCTCGGGGGAGCCGCAGATCATCACGCGGTCTTCGGCGGCGTTGAGCTGCGGAATGCCCAGATCGTTGGCCAGCTGACCGTTCTCGATCACGGTCGTCACGCGGCCTTGGTGCTTGTACGGTTCGCGGGTGACGGTGGGGTAGTAGAGCAGCTGCTGGCTGATCATCTCGCCCAGGAATTCGTGCTGGGGCAGTTCCTGGGTGATGTAGTCATGGTAGGCCAGTTCGTTGGCATGCCGCACGCCGTGCACCAGCACGACCTGCTCGAATTTCTCGTAGGTGTCCGGGTCGCGGATGATGCTCATGAAGGGCGCCAGACCGGTGCCGGTGGACAGCAGGTACAGGCGCTTGCCCGGCACCAGGTAGTCGATCAGCAGCGTGCCGGTGGGCTTCTTGCCGACGATGATGGAGTCACCCACCTTGATGTGCTGCAGACGCGAGGTCAGCGGGCCGTCCTGCACCTTGATGCTCAGAAACTCCAGCGTCTCCTCGTAATTGGGGCTGACGATGGAATAGGCGCGCAGCAGCGGCTTGCCGTCCACCTTCAGGCCAATCATCGTGAAGTGGCCATTCGAAAAGCGCAGACCGGTGTCGCGGGTGGTGGTGAAGCTGAACAGCCGGTCGGTCCAGTGGTGCACGCTCAGCACGCGCTCTTCGTGGAAGGCACTCATTCTTGTCGGATCCTGGGGAGCAAGAGGGAAGTGGGGGTGACGAGGTTGCCAAGACGGCAAAAGGCCTGCTTGGCAGCAAAGCTCGCATTGTCTCTCAAGCCGAGATGCCACTTCTGCGCAGGGTCAAGTGCAGCGGGCTTGTCTTGACCGTGGGCATGAAAAAGGCTCCCGAAGGAGCCTTGATGCAACCGCCTGACCCAGGCCGTTGCCGGGAGAACGTCGCAGCTTATTGAGCGGCGGAAGCAGCAGCTTCAGAGGCAGCAGCCTTGGCCTTCTTGGCCTTGTGGTGCACCTTCTTGGCCTTGTGAGCAGCCTTGGCCGGAGCGGAAGCCGCGGCGGGAGCGGCGTCAGCAGCAGGAGCCGCATCGGCAGCAAAGGCACCGATCGCGAACATCGAGGCGGCAAGGGCAGTCAGCAGCTTGGTCATGTGGGTTTCTCCAGAGGAATGAATGAGTGACGACATCGTCACGGTGAACAACGATAAGACCTCTGTCGGGGTTGACGCGGAATTTCAAAAAATTTCTTGGGGATGTGTGGGGCGCAGAGTACAGGCAGTGACAAGCCGCAAGCGAGCTCAGCGGTGCAGCCAATCGCTGATCACTTCGCGGGCCTGTTCATCCAGCAGGGGCGGGGCGATGCGGTACTGCACCGGCGTGGCCGACAAGCGGATGGGGTTGGCCACCAGCGGCACCTGGCCAAACAGCGGGTGCGGCATCTCCACCTTGAGGCCGCGGGCCAGCACCTGCGGGTCGGCAAAGACCTCGTTCAGCCGGTTGATCGGGCCGCAGGGCACGCCAGCGGCTTCCAGCGCCG
>JAYSCA010000197.1:0-5201 GCA_041915165.1 Ideonella sp. | reverse complement strand
GGGGCGGCCGTGTGGCCGGTGACGGCGGCCAGGCTGCGGCGGCGCCAGGGCGTGAGGAAGTCCTGCAGGCGCGGGTGTTCGGGCTGGATCAGGGTGCGCTCGGGCGGGCCCTCCACCGCGATGCGGCCGTGCTCCATGAACACGATCTTGCTGGCCACTTCCGCGGCAAAGCCCATCTCGTGGGTGACCATCACCATGGTCATGCCCTCGCGCGAGAGGGACTGGATCACCTCCAGCACCTCTTCCACCAGCTCGGGGTCCAGGGCCGAGGTGGGCTCGTCGAGCAGCATCACCTCGGGTGACACCGCCAGAGCGCGGGCAATGCCCACGCGCTGTTGTTGCCCGCCGCTGAGCTGCGACGGCAGGTGATGGGCCCGGGCCGAGAGGCCGACCCGGTCGAGGGCGGCCAGCGCCAGGAGGCGGGCCTTGTCGCGCGGCATCTGCCGGCCCAGGACCAGCGGGGCCATCACATTGCCCAGGGCGTCCAGGTGCGGCCAGAGGTTGAACTGCTGGAACACCATGGCCACCGGGGCGCGCACCTCGGCGATGGCCCGTTCGGACTGACGCTTGCGTCGGCCATCGGCAGCAATGTCCCAGCCCAGCAGAGCACCGCGAACATGCACCTCACCGTCCTCGTAGGGTTCGAGGAAGTTCATGCAGCGCAGCAGCGTGGTCTTGCCCGAGCCGGAGGGGCCGATCAGGATGACCACCTCACCGCGGTGAATGTCCAGGTCGATGCCGCTGAGCACCTGGTGGGTGCCGTAGCGCTTGCCCACCTGGCGCAGCTGGATCATGGGGACGGCAGTGTTCATGACTTCTTTCCCGTTGAACGACCCAGGCCATGGCCGATGGCCTGGATCAGCAGGCTGAGTCCCCAATAGCTGAGGGCCAGCAGGAGATAGGGTTCCACGTACACGAACTGCTCTGCGACCAGGCGGCCGGCCTGCAGCGTGAGTTCGGGGTAGGTGACCAGCGAGGCCAGCGACGATTCCTTCACCGTCAGGATGGCCTGGTTCACCAACAGGGGCCGGGCCAGGCGCAGGGCCTGTGGGGTCTCCAGGTGAAGAAAGCTGCGCCAGGGGGGGATGCCCAAGGCCTGTGCGGCCTCCTGCTGGCCCTTGGCCAGCGTGGCCCAGCAGCCGCGGAAGATCTCCGTGGTGTAGGCGCTGGTGTAGAGGGTGAGGGACAGGGCGGCCGCGGCAAAGGGGTCCAGCGCCAGACCGAGCACCGGCAGGCCGAAGTACACCAGGTACAGCTGGGCGAGGAAGGGGGTCCCCCGCAGCACGGTGACATAGGCTTGCGCGGCGGTGCCCACCGCCGCGGGCGCCATCCGTCGCCAGGCGTTGAGGGCAAAGCCCAGCACGATGCCCAGCACGGTGGCCAGCGCCACCAGCGCGGCGGTGCGGGCCAGGCCTTCGCCAAAGGCGGGCAGGCAGTCGAGGATGACCTGGAGCGAGATCACAGCGTGGCTCCTTGGGCGGCGGGGACGGGGGCGGGACGGGCCTGCACCCAGCGGCGCTGCACCCAGCGGCCCAGCAGCTCGATCGCCAGCGTCAGCAACAGGTAGACGAGCGCCATGGCGACATAGGTCTCCAGCGGGCGGTAGCTGGTGGCAGCCAGTTGCCGGCTGGTGCGGGCCAGCTCGGTCACCGCAATGACGGACACGATGGCCGAGCCCTTGAGCACGTCGATGGCCTCCGAAACGATGGCGGGCCAGACGGCACGCAGGATCTGCGGCAGCTCGATGTAGAGGAAGGTGCGGCGTGCATCCAGCCCGAAGGTGCTGGCGGCCTCCAACTGGCCGGGGGCGATGGTGGCCCGTCCCGCCCGCAGGATCTCGCACTGGAAGGCGGCCGAGTTCAGCGCCATGGCCAGGATGGCGGCCAGCACCGGCGGCAGCTCGATGCCGGCGGCCGAAGGCAGGTAGAACACCATCAGCAGCTGCACCAGCAGCGGTGTGCCGCGGAAGAAGCTGACGTAGGTGGCCACCGCCGCGGCGGCCACCCGCCCCAGCGCCTGGCGCAGCCCCAGCAGCAGCGCGCCGCCGAGAAAGCCCAGGCCGATGGCGGCCAGCGAAATGAGCAGGGTCATGCCTGCGCCACGCGCCAGGTCAGGCCACCAGCCTGCCATCCGCGTCACGGCTGCGACGATGTCCATGGGCGCTGTCTTCCTGAGGTTCGGGGCCGCGGCTCAGAGCTGCGGTGCGGGGAGGGTGTCGGGCAGGTCCATCGTGAAGCCGAACCACTTCATCTGCAGCTCCTTGAGCTTGCCCGACTTCTTGGCATGGCGGATACCTTCGCTGAAGAACTTCACCAGCTCAGCGCTGTCGGCGTCCTTGCGCCCGACCCAGGCGAAGTAGGTCTTGGGGCCCAGGGGCTGACTCAGCACGGCGAAGGTGTCGCCGCGGGTCTTGACCAGCGGTGCCAGGTTGGACAGCGACTGGGCCACCGCGTCCACGCGGCCGGCGGCCAGGTCGGCATAGGCCTCGTCGAAGCTGACGTACTCGCGGATGGCCTTGGCTCCCGGCTTGCCGGTGGCCTTGAGCTGCTGGTCATAGGCGACCAGGGCCTTGAGCTGACCGGAGCCGGTCTGCGACCCCACCACCTTGCCGGAGATGTCCCCGAGCTTGGTGATCGAACCATCGCCGGCACGCTTGACCAGCGCCACCGTGGCATCGGCGATGGGCACCGTGAAGGCGAACTTGTCGTTGCGCTCCTTGGTGACCACCACCGAGGTGACCACAAAGTCGAAGCGCTTGCCGGCCAGGCCGGGCAGGATGCCCTGGAAGGGCAGGTCGAGCTGCTTGACCTTGACGCCGGGCATCTCGGCCATGATGGTGTGCATCAGGTCGGGGCCGTAGCCGACGATCTGGCCGTCCTGCACGAACTCGAAGGGCGCGAACTGCGCCTCGGTGGCCACGGCGATTTCCTTCTTGGCCTTGACGTTGGCCAGCAGGTCAGCGGCCGAACTGGACAGCGTGGTGGCCAGCAGGGCGGTGGCGGCCATCAGGGCAACCAGGGGACGGGGATGACGCATCGAGAACATGGTGGGGGCTCCGCGTTTGAAAGTTCAAGTCATCACATGAAAGTGACTTGAATGAAAGGAAAGCATGTTGCATGCCATGTCCTTTCCGCGGGGCCCCCGGGATCCCGAAGGGGCTGCACGCACGCCTGCGGGGCATGCGTGCTGTCTGAACAGGCGCCCCGCACCGTCCGTGTGCGTGGCGCCGTCCTGGCGCTCAGAACGCCGGCACCACCGCGCCCTGGTACTTCTGCTCGATGAACTGGCGCGTCTCGGCGCTGTGCAGCTCGGCGTTCAGCTTTTGCAGCGCGGCGCTGTTCTTGTTGTCCGGCCGGGCCACCAGCACGTTGGCGTAGGGCGAGGTCTTTTCGATGAACAGTGCATCCTTGCGCGGCGAGAGCTTGGCCTCCAGCGCGTAGTTGGTGTTGATCAGCGCCAGGTCCACCTGGGGCAGCACGCGCGGCAGGGTGGCGGCTTCCAGTTCACGGAACTTCAGGTGCTTGGGGTTGCCCACCACGTCCTTGGGCGTGGCCAGGATGTTGGCCGGGTCCTTCAGCGTGAGCAACCCGTTGGCGGCCAGCAGCAGCAGCGCGCGGCCGGCGTTGGTGGGGTCATTGGGCAGGGCCACGGTGGCGCCGTCCGGCAGCTCAGACACCTTCTTGTGCTTGACGGAATAGGCCGCGAAGGGCTCGATGTGCACCGGCTGGCCCACCACCACCAGGTGGGTGCCGCGGCTCTTGTTGAAGCTGTCCAGGTAGGGCACGTGCTGGAAGTAGTTGGCGTCCAGGTGCTTTTCCTCGACCTGCACATTGGGTTGCACGTAGTCGTTGAAGACCTTGATGTCCAGGTCCACGCCCTGTTTGGACAGGCGCGGCTTGAGCTGTTCCAGGATCTCCGCGTGCGGCACGGGCGAGGCGGCCACGGTCAGCTTGACGTTCTGGGCCCAGGCGGACGCCGCAGCCAGTGGCAACAGGGCGGCCACCAGGGCGCGACGGGTGAAGACGGTCATGTAGAACTCCTTGTCAGAGCAGAGGGGTTGAAAGGCAGGGACGAAAACCCCCCGGGGTGGGCGGCCGACAGCCGCGTCACCCTCGGTCCGAGGTGGGGGAGGAAACGCTGGCGGCTCTGGCGGCCGCTCAGCGGGTGCGACATCGGCGGACCAGCCGGTCGCCGAGGGTCTGGAGGACTTGCACCAGCACCAGCATCAGGGCCACGGTGACGACCATGACCTCGGTCTGGAAGCGCTGGTAGCCGTAGCGCACGGCCAGGTCGCCCAGGCCGCCGCCGCCGATCACGCCGGACATGGCGGTGTAGGACACCAGGGCCACGGCGGTCACGGTGCTGGCGCCGATCAGGCCGGGCAGGGCCTCGGGCAGCAGCACCTTGAAGACCAGCTGGTGCAGGCGGGCGCCCATGGCCTGGCTGGCTTCCACCACGCCAGGGTCCACCTCGCGCAAGGTGTTCTCGGCCAGGCGGGCAAAGAAGGGGGCGGCGGCGGCCACCAGCGGCGGGATGGCCCCGGCCACGCCCAGCGAGGTGCCCACCAGGCGCAGCGTGAGCGGGATCATCACGATCAGCAAGATGATGAAGGGCAGCGAGCGCAGCAGATTGATGGCCAGCGACAGCGCCGCGTACAGGCGCGGACGGGCCAGCAGCGCGCCCGGCGCGGTGAGGTACAGCAACACGCCCAGCGGCAGGCCGATCAGCACCGTGAACGCCAGGGCCAGGCCCAGCATGGTCAGGGTGTCGAGGCCGGCCGTGCCGATCTCGGGCCAGTCGATGGTCGCGAAGGCGGCCCAGTTCAGTTCGTTCATGCGCAGGCCTCCTCAGGCTGCGGTGCGTCTTGCGGCGGGGAGAGCCATTCGGCTTCGGCCCCCAGCGCCGCGACCCGGGCTGGCAGTTCGCGCAGCGCCACGTCGGTGGCCAGCACCTCGGCGCGCAGGCGGGCCACCGGGATGCCCTTGAGGCGGGTCAGTCGGCCTTCCAGCAGGTTCACCCGCAGGCCGGTGCTGTCGCGCAGGGTCTCCAGCAGGGGCTGGCGCGCGGCGTCGCCAATGGCGGTCAGCTGCAGCACCGGCCGCCCGGAGTCGGGCGCATCGCCCTCGTCGAGCAGGAAGCCCGCATTGGCCAGCAGGGCGCGTGTGGTGGCGTGGCGCGGATGCAGAAAGACGTCGATCACC
>JAYSCA010000196.1:0-5202 GCA_041915165.1 Ideonella sp. | reverse complement strand
AGGCTCAGCGGGCCGAAGCGGCTGCGGTGCAGGGCCTCGACCCGGTTGCCGACGGCGGCGACCATGCGCTTGACCTGGTGGTACTTGCCTTCCGTCAGCGTGAGCCGCAGGTGGGTCTCGTCGACCTGCTCACAGGCCGCGGCGGCCACCGGGGCCGGGTCGTCGTCCAGCACCACCCCGGCCAGCAGGCGGGGCACCGCGTCCGCCGCCAGCGGGTGCTTGCAGCTCACCTCGTACACCTTGGGCACGTGGTGCTTGGGGGAGGTGAGCTTGTGGATCAGGCGGCCGTCGTCGGTCAACAGCAACAGGCCGGTGGTGTCCTCGTCCAGCCGGCCGATGGGCTGCACCCCGCGTTCCCGCAGCGGCGGCGGCAGCAGCGTCAGCACGCTGGGGTGGTGCTTGGGTTTCTGCGAGCACTCGTAGCCGGCAGGCTTGTGCAGCATCACCAGCGCCTGGGCGTGGTAGGGCCAGTCCTTGCCTTCCACCGTGAGCACCAGGCCTTCGGTGGACAGGTCTTCGTGGGGGTCGTCGAGCACACGCTCGCCCAGGCGGACCAGACCGGCCTCGACCAGCCCGGCACACACCCGACGGGTGCCGAAGCCCTGGCTGAACAGGATTTGAGTGACTTTCACCGCGTCATTGTCCCGTGTTTTGGCCCGTATCCGGGTCGGTGCTGATGCGCGGGGCGCCGGGCGGGTGTTCGATCGGCGGGGCGGACACCGCCCGCGGGCGGTCCGACGTTCGACTCACCTGTTGATGGAGACACCATGCCGTTGATGGACAAGTATTTCGCCAACCCCGCGGCGCTGCCCTCGATGCCCGAGGTGGCGCACAGCCTGCTGCAATCCCTGGACCAGGCCTCACTGGGCCTGCAGGAACTCTCTCAGCTCATCGCGCAAGACCAGGGCCTGTCGGTCAAGGTGCTGCGCCTGGCCAATTCCCCCCACTACAGCCCCAGCCATTCGGTGGCCACGCTGCAGGACGCGGCCGTGATCATCGGCCTGGAGGGCTTGCGTGACCTGGCGCTGGCCGCCTGCGCGGCCGGGGCGTTTCCGCAGGTCGACGGTTTTGACCGCATGCGCTTCTGGCGCCAGTGCCTGGCGACAGCCGACCATGCCCGCGTGCTGGCGGGCGCATGCGATCTGGACCCCGACACCGCCCATCTGGCCGGGATGGTGATGCGCACCGGCGAGTTGCTGATGCTGATGCAGGACCCGGAGGCGATGGCCCAGGCCGAGCGGCAGGCCAGTCTGCCCGACAGCCTGCTGGACCATGAGCGACGTCTGCTGCAGTGCAGCCATGTGCAGGTCACCGCGGAGCTGGCGCGGCGCTGGCAGTTTCCGGACGCCCTGGTGCTGGCGCTGAGCGCGGCGGATGACCCACTGGCCTGCCGGCCGTTCTGCCGGCTGGGGGCCGTGCTGCGCCTGGCCAGCGTGATGGCCGAGGCCGGTGAGCAGGGTGGGGTGGCGCTGACCGACGCGCTGGCGGCGCAGGAGGAGCTGGTGCAGCGGCTGGGCCTGGAGCTGGACTGGGTCAAGACGCATCTGCGCCCGCACGCGGTGCCGACGGGCCGCGGCGCGCACCTGCTGCACTGAGCGCGTGAGGACCGGCGCGGTGCCGGTGCCGGTCAGTCGCGGAAGTTCTGGTACTTCAGCGGCTGGTCGGCAAATTCCTTCTTCAGCAGGGCGATGGCCAGCTGCAGGTCGTCGCGGTTCTTGCCGGTCACGCGCACCTCGTCGCCCTGGATGCTGGCCTGCACCTTGAGCTTGCTGTTCTTGAGGCCGCCGGTGATCTTCTTGGCCAGTTCGGCTTCGATGCCAGCCTTGATCTTGTAGGTCTGGCGCACCTTGTCGCCGCCGATCTTCTCGATCTTGCCGCTCATGTCCAGGTAGTTGATGGTGACGCCCTGCTTGGTGAGCTTGCCGATCAGCACGGTGCTGACCTGCTCGATCTGGAAGTCGCCATCACCCACGAGCTGGATTTCCTTTTCCTTCTCCTTGAGTTCCACGGCGGCCGAGGTGCCCTTGAAGTCGAAGCGGGTGGCGATCTCCTTCTGGGCGTTGCTCACCGAATTCTTGATGGCCACCATGTCGGGTTCGAGGACGGCGTCAAAGCTGGGCATGGTCGTGCTTTCTTCAGAAGGAGCGGTTTGAGAAATGGCGGAAAATTCTGCCATGCAAATCGAACCGGGCGTCAGCCTGAAACCCTACAACACCTTCGGCCTGCCAGCGGTGGCGGGGCAGTTGGTGCGCATCCGTTCAGAGGCCGACGTCCGTGCGGTGGTGGACCACCCGGAACTGGGCCTGGCGCCCAAGTTCGTGCTGGGGGGCGGCAGCAATGTCATTTTGACCCGTGACATGCCCGAGCTGGTGCTCAAGGTCGAGATTCTGGGCAAGCGCCTGGTCGAGGAAACCGAGCGGGCAGTGATCGTCGAGTTCGGTGCTGGCGAGCGCTGGCACGATGCCGTGGCCTGGACGCTGGAGCAGGGCTGGGGCGGCATGGAGAACATGGCGCTGATCCCCGGCACGGTGGGGGCGGCGCCGGTGCAGAACATTGGCGCCTACGGGCTGGAGCTGCAGGACCGCTTCGACTCGCTTGACACGGTGGACCTGCTGACCGGCCGCACCGTCACGCTCAACGCGGCCCAGTGCCAGTTCGGCTACCGCGATTCCATCTTCAAGCGGGCGCTGGCGGGCAAGAGCGTGATCACGCGGGTGCGCCTGCGCCTGCCCAAACCCTGGCAGCCGGTGCTGGGCTACCTGGACCTGGAGCGCAAGATGGACGAGACGGGCAACCACCAGCCCGACGCGCGCACCATCTTCCAGTGGGTTTGCGAGGTGCGCCGCGCCAAGCTGCCGGACCCGGCCGTGATCGGCAACGTGGGCAGCTTCTTCAAGAACCCCATCGTCACCGAGGAGCAGTGCCGCGACATCATCGCCCGCGATCCGCACGTGGTGCACTACCCACTGGAGGATGGCCGCTTCAAGCTGGCCGCCGGCTGGATGATCGACGCCTGCGGCTGGAAGGGCAAGACCGTCGGCCATGCCGGGGTCTACGACAAGCAGGCGCTGGTGCTGGTCAACCGTGGCGACGCGATCGGCTCCGAGGTACAGACGCTGGCCCGGGCGATCCAGGAGAGCGTCTACGGCCGCTTCGGCATCCGGCTGGAGATGGAACCGGTGATGGTCTGAGGGCCCGGCCGGCTCAGGCGGCGGCCACCGGCGCCGTGCCCGGGGCCTGGCGCAACTGCCCCAGGGCCAGTTGCAGCACGCGGGCATCGCTGCTGGCGCGGTGGCGGGTCAGCTGCAGGCTGCTGCGGACCTCGGCGCAGGTCTGGTCCCAGCGCTCGGCGTGGGTTTCCTCGATCAGCTCGTGCAGGTGGCGCAGGGTGAAGGCGGGCTGTCGGCCCGCCTCCTCGAACAGCATCGCCAGCCAGGTGTAGTCATGCGCCCAGCCGTCGCAGTAGACGGTGCAGCCCCGCAGGTGGGTGTTGAGCAGCTCGGCCACCTCATCCGGCGTCTTGCCGCGTTGCGCCAGCAGCTCGCGGGTCAGGCCGTGCAGGCGCTCGGCCCGTCCGTCCCAGTGCGTCCAGTGCGAAGGCGGGCGCACCAGCGTGCAGACCGACTCGCCGTTGGGCAGCACGAAGCCGACCTCGATCGGGTAACTGCCGCGGCCGAAGCCGGAGGCCTCGATGTCGATCACGCAGGGCAGGGCGCCGGGCGGGGCAGTGGCGGGGGCAGGCATGGGGATCCCTGGAAGTGTTTGGAATTGTGTCGTCCCCACCAGCAACAAGCGTACCCGGGAGAGCCCGGGGGCGGTGCCGCTCCGGGGGCGCTCAGGGCGCCAGCAGGTCCGCCGAGTCCGGATGGCGGCGCATGTACACCGCCACGTAGCTGCAGCTGGGCCGCACCTTCAGCCCCTGGGCCCGGGCATGGGCCAGCGCCGCGGCCACCAGCTTGGCGGCGATGCCGCGGCCTTCCAGCGCGGGCGGCACGCCGGTGTGCACCATGTCCATCACCCCGTTGTGCAGATGGTAGGTGGCCACGCACAGCAGGCCGCTGACCTTGGTCTCGAAGCGGGAGGCCGCCACGTTGTGGACGATGGTCGGCTCGGTCGTGTCGCTCATCGAAGACTCCTGGGACGGCTCAAGGCTGCGGGGCGGAACCGAGCTGGTTCCACAGGAAGGCGAATTCCAGCGCCTGGCGGTCGGCCAGCTGGGCATTGTTGGCCGCGCTGCCGTGGCCACCTTCGATGTTTTCGTAATAGAGCACGTCATGGCCCTGGGCCATCATGCGCGCGGCCATCTTGCGCGCGTGCCCCGGGTGAACCCGGTCATCGCGGGTGGAGGTGACGAAGAACACCTTCGGGTAGGTCACGTCCGCCTTGACGTTCTGGTAGGGGCTGTAGCGCGAGATGGCGGCCCACTCGGCCGGCACGTCCGGGTTGCCGTACTCGGCCATCCAGCTGGCGCCGGCCAGCAGCTTGTTGAAGCGCTTCATGTCCAGCAGCGGCACCTGGCAGACCACGGCGTTGAACAGGTCGGGGCGCTGCACCAGCACCGCGCCCATCAGCAGGCCGCCGTTGCTGCCGCCCATGATGCCCAGGTGCCGGGGCGTGGTGATCTTGCGGGCCACCAGGTCTTCGGCGATGGCGATGAAGTCGTCGTAGCTGCGTTGCTTGTTGGCCTTGATGGCGGCCTGGTGCCAGGCCGGGCCGTACTCACCGCCGCCGCGGATGTTGGCCACCACGGCCACGCCCCCCTGGCTCAGCCAGGCCTGGCCCCAGCTGGCCGAGTACCAGGGCTGCATCGACACCTCGAAGCCGCCGTAGCCGTAGAGCAGGGTCGGGTTGCGGCCATCGGCCTGGGCGCCGCGCGGCCAGATCACGAAATAGGGCACCCGGGTGCCGTCCTTCGAGGTGGCGAACTGCTGTTCCACCCGCATGCCGGTGGCGTCGAAGAAGGCCGGGCGGGCCTTGATCTTCACCAGCCGGTCGGTGCGGGTGTCACCCAGGTACAGCGTGTCCGGGGTCAGGAAGTCCACATAGGAGAGCAGGAACTGCTCGCCCAGGGCATCCTGGGCCACCTGCGGGTCGTGCAGGGCCTGCACATGCAGGGTGCCGGGGAAGGGGGTGTCGATGGCGCGTTCGACCCATTGACCCTTCACCGGCTGCCAGGCCACGACGCGGTTGGCCACGTTGTCC
>JAYSCA010000195.1:0-5216 GCA_041915165.1 Ideonella sp. | reverse complement strand
ACGTCTGCACCGCGGTGCTGGTCGAGGCCGACGAGACGGCGGTGGCCGCCGAGCGCTGGGAGGTGGTGGGCACCCGCCTGGCCACGCAGTTCTCCAACAACATCCGCAACAACGCGGGCTTCCTGAATCGCAGCGAGGACAGCGACCCCAACGCGCGCGACAAGACCTTCCGTCAGGAGGGCCGCAAGGTGTTCAAGGAAGTGGTGCCGATCGCCTCGGCCCACATCGAGTCGCATCTGCAGGCTCTGGATCTGGAACCTCCCCAGGTACGCCGCTATTGGCTGCACCAGGCCAACCTGGGCATGAACCAGCTGATCATCAAGAAGCTGGTGGGCCAGGAGGTCGGGCCGGACCTGGCGCCGCTGATCCTGGACGAGTTCGCCAACACCGCCTCGGCAGGATCCATCATCGCCTTTCACCGCTACCGCGCCGGGCTCACCGCGGGGGATCTCGGCGTGATCTGCTCGTTTGGCGCCGGGTATTCGGTGGGCAGCGTGGTGGTGCGCAAGCACTGAGGCGGCAGACGATGGGCGGTGGCATCATCCCCACCCTGATGGCGCCCACCCTGGCGCGACACGGCTGGTCATCGCCGGCCTTTTCTCAAGGAACCTCGATGCAACGTTCTCCCTCCCTGGTCCTGTCCAGCCTGGTGCTGGCCCTGTGTGCCGGTTCGGCGATGGCCGCCGACGGCAAGATCAGCAGCCTGGGCAAGGCCAACCCCAAGGCCCCCATCCTGAGCAAGAGCGAGCTGAAGGCCTGTCTGGCCCAGCAAGCCAAGCTCAAGCAGACGGCGGCCGACCTGGACCAGCGTGTTCAGGCCGTGAATGCCGAAGGCGACGACATGGCCAAGCGCCGGGATGCGCTGAAGGTGGAGACTGACGCCTTCCAGAAGCAGAACGATGCGATCAAGGACTTCAATGCCCGCCAGACCGCCTTCGCCGAGCGTGCCAAGCAGTGGAATGCCGACAAGAAGGCCTTTGATGAGCAGGAGATGTCGGGCTCGGAGCGCAAGAGCAAGGCGCGCGATCTGCAAACCCGCCTGGACGAGTTGCACAAGGACGAAGCCGCGCTGAACACCGAGGGCCAGGCCCTGTCCGCGTCGACGCAGAACGGGGGCGCGACGCTGCAGTCGCACCAAGTGGCCTTCAACGACGCGCTGGATGCCTGGAAGACCAAGCAGTCGGCCCTGGAGAAGGAGCGCGACGCCTACGAACTCGACCGCGAGGAGTGGCAGCAGACCTGTGGCAACCGCCGCTTCCGCGAGGATGACGAGACGGCCCTGAAGGCCGGCAAGTGAGCGGGGCAAGGGCCGGCTGAACGCGGGCCTTTGCAAAGCACGGACAATGCGGGGGTGAACACCGCCCCCGAACTCCTGCTGCCGGCCGGCTCGCTGGCCAAGATGCGCGCCGCCTACGACTTCGGCGCCGACGCCGTCTACGCCGGCCAGCCGCGCTACTCGCTGCGCGCCCGCAACAACGAATTCCGCCTGGAGCAGATCGCCCAGGGCATTGCCGAAGCCCATGCGCGCGGCAAGAAGTTCTTCGTCACCAGCAACCTGATTGCGCACAACGACAAGGTGCGCACCTATCTGCGCGACATCGAGCCGGTGATCGCCCTCAAGCCCGACGCGCTGATCATGGCCGACCCCGGGCTCATCATGCAGGTGCACGAGAAGTGGCCCGAGGTGCCCATCCACCTCTCGGTGCAGGCCAACACCACCAACTGGGCCACGGTGAAGTTCTGGCAGAAGATGGGCGTGAGCCGCATCATCCTCTCGCGCGAGCTGAGCCTGGACGAGGTCGAGGGCATCCGCAACGAATGCCCGGACATGGAACTGGAGGTCTTCGTGCACGGCGCGCTGTGCATCGCCTACTCCGGCCGCTGCCTGCTCTCGGGCTACTTCAACCGGCGCGACCCGAACCAAGGCACCTGCACCAACGCCTGCCGCTGGGAATATGGCACCCAGGCTGCCAGCGAGCACTCGCCCAGTGGCGAGGCGGTGCCGGTGGGCACGCTGGAGCGCGATTTCGACTTTGCCGCCGCTCAGGCGGAAGCCGAGACCAGCTTCTCGACCTGCGGTGGCGGTGAGCGTCATCCCGCGGCCGACCGGGTCTATTTCCTTGAGGAGAAGGGCCGGCCGGGCGAGCTGATGCCCATCATGGAAGACGAGCACGGCACCTACATCCTGAACAGCAAGGACCTGCGGGCGGTGGAACACGTGGCCCGGCTGTGCCAGATCGGTGTCGATTCGCTGAAGATCGAGGGCCGCACCAAGAGCCTGTACTACGTCGCCCGCACGGCCCAGGTGTACCGCCGCGCGATCGACGATGCGATGGCCGGCAAGCCCTTCAACCCCGAGCTGCTGCTGGAGCTGGAAGGGCTGGCCAACCGTGGCTACACCGGCGGTCTGCTGGAGCGCCGCCCGGCCCAGGACTACCAGAACTACATCAGCGGCCACAGCGAGCTGCACCGCAGCCACTTCGTCGGCGAGGTGCTGGGCGTGCGCGCCGACGGCTGGGCCGAGGTGGAGACCAAGAACCGCTTTGCGGTGGGCGATCGCATCGAGGTCATCCACCCCGCGGGCAACCGAATCCTCACGCTGGAGGCGATGCAGAACCCGGAGGGCGAGGCCATCCCGGTGGCCCAGGGCAATCCGATCCGGGTGTTCGTGCCGCTGGGCGGTCCCGTCGAGGGGGCCTTGCTCGCGCGCCTGCTTTGAGGCCCGGAGATACGCCCGCGCAATGTCGGGACAAGGCGGCTTGACCGGCCGCCGCCACCATGCCGGGATGCAAAACCCATCCCCCATCCCCCACACCGTTCATCGTCGTTTCCGGTCGACCGCCGCCCGTGCGGTGCTGGGCCTGGCGTGTGCTTCGGCCGCATGGCCGGTTCTGGCCCAGAGTGGCCCCCCGTCCGAGGGCAGTGCCCAAGGCGGCCGCCCGCCCGGCCCGCCGCCCGAGGCGGTCGCCGCCTGCAAGGGCAAGACCGAAGGCGCCCAGGTCAGCTTCACACTGCGTGACGGCAAGTCCGTGACGGGCACCTGCCGCACGATGGACGGCCAACTGGCGGCCATGCCCGACCGCATGCCCCCGCACGGCTCCTGAGCAGGCAGCGTCCACTGGCTCTGGTGAGCCGCCATGAAAAAAGCCCGCACAAGGCGGGCTTCTCGTTGCAGGGCGCCCAGAGCGCCCCTGTCAGACCTCAGACGCTCTTGGCGACGTCGGCGTACTCTTCGATCTGGTCGAAGTTCATGTACTTGTAGATCTGATCGGCCTTGGCCGTGACCACGCCGGTGGCGGCCAGGTACTCCTCGCGGGTGGGCAGCTTGCCCAGCTTGGAGGCCACGGCGGCCAGCTCGGCCGAGCCCAGGAACACGTTGGTGTTCTTGCCCAGACGGTTCGGGAAGTTGCGGGTCGAGGTGGAGATCACCGTCGCGCCTTCACGCACCTGCGCCTGGTTGCCCATGCACAGCGAGCAGCCCGGCATTTCGGTGCGGGCACCGGCGGCGCCGAAGGCGGCGTATTGGCCTTCCTTCATCAGCTCGGAGGCGTCCATCTTGGTCGGCGGGGCCACCCACAGCTTGACCGGGATGTCACGCGCGCCACCCAGCACGGTGGCGGCCGCACGGAAGTGACCGATGTTGGTCATGCACGAGCCGATGAAGGCTTCGTCGATCTTGGTGCCGGCCACGTCGGACAGGGTCTTGGCATCGTCCGGGTCGTTCGGGCAGCAGACGATGGGCTCCTTGATGTCGGCCAGATCGATTTCGATCACGGCGGCGTACTCGGCGTCCTTGTCGGCTTCCAGCAACTCGGGCTTGGCCAGCCAGGCTTCCACCTTCTCGATGCGGCGGGCCAGGGTCTTGGCGTCGTGGTAGCCGTTGGCGATCATGTTCTTCATCAGAACGATGTTCGACTTCAGGTACTCGATCACCGGGGCCTGGTTGAGCTTGATCGTGCAGCCGGCGGCCGAGCGTTCGGCCGAGGCGTCGGACAGTTCGAAGGCCTGTTCCACCTTCAGGTCCGGCAGACCTTCGATTTCCAGGATGCGGCCCGAGAAGATGTTCTTCTTGCCGGCCTTGGCCACGGTCAGCAGACCGGCCTTGATGGCGTACAGCGGGATGGCATGCACCAGGTCACGCAGGGTGACGCCCGGCTGCATCGTGCCCTTGAAGCGCACCAGCACCGACTCAGGCATGTCCAGCGGCATCACGCCGGTGGCGGCGCCGAAGGCCACCAGACCGGAGCCAGCCGGGAAGGAGATGCCGATCGGGAAGCGGGTGTGGCTGTCGCCACCGGTGCCCACGGTGTCAGGCAGCAGCAGGCGGTTGAGCCAGCTGTGGATCACGCCGTCGCCCGGGCGCAGGGCCACGCCGCCGCGGCTTTCGATGAAGGGCGGCAGTTCGCGGTGCATCTTGGCATCCACCGGCTTCGGGTAGGCGGCGGTGTGGCAGAAGGACTGCATCACCAGATCGGCCGAGAAGCCCAGGCAGGCCAGGTCCTTCAGCTCGTCGCGGGTCATCGGGCCGGTGGTGTCCTGGCTGCCGACGGTGGTCATCTTGGGCTCGCAGTAGGTGCCCGGGCGGATGCCCTGGCCTTCCGGCAGGCCGCAGGCACGGCCGACCATCTTCTGGGCCAGCGTGAAGCCCTTGCCGGTGTCCTTGGGGGCTACGGGCAGGCGGAACGCGGTGGACGCGGGCAGGCCCAGGGCTTCGCGGGCCTTGGCGGTCAGCGAGCGACCGATGATCAGGTTGATGCGGCCGCCGGCGCGCACTTCGTCGAACAGCACGTCGCTCTTGAGCTTGAACTCGGCGACGGTCTCGCCGTTCTTCACGATCTTGCCGTCATAGGGCAGCACGTCGACGACGTCGCCCATCTCCAGCTTGGAGACATCGACCTCGATCGGCAGCGAGCCGGAGTCTTCCTGGGTGTTGAAGAAGATCGGGGCGATCTTGCCGCCCAGGGTGACGCCGCCGAAGCGCTTGTTCGGCACGAAGGGGATGTCCTGGCCGGTGGCCCAGATCACCGAGTTGGTGGCCGACTTGCGGCTGGAGCCGGTGCCCACCACGTCGCCCACGTAGGCCACCAGATGGCCCTTCTTCTTCAGGTCCTCGATGAACTGCATCGGGCCGCGCTTGCCGTCTTCCTCGGGCTTGAAGGCCGCGTCGGGACGGGTGTTCTTCAGCATCGCCAGGTAGTGCAGCGGGATGTCCGGGC
>JAYSCA010000194.1:0-5228 GCA_041915165.1 Ideonella sp. | reverse complement strand
AGGGGGTGAAGGCCTGCAGGGCGCCCAGGTAGGTGGGCGTTTCCACGGCCACCGGCGCGCCGGCATCGACCATCACCTTGGCGACCAGGTCCAGGCCCTGTTGCGAGCCGGTGGTCATCAGCACCTGGTCGGCCTTCACATGCTTCATGCCCTGGGCCTGCAGGCGGGCGGCCACCCACTCGCGCAGCGGGCCATAGCCCTCGCTGGCGGCGTACTGCAGGGCGGCCTGCGGCTGGTCGGCCAGCACCCGGGTGGTGGCTTCGCGCATGGCCTCGACCGGGAAGCTGTCCGGGGCGGGCAGCCCACCGGCCAGCGACAGAACGCCGGGCTGCTCGGTGAGCTTGAGGATTTCGCGGATCACCGAGGGGTTGAGCCGCGCGGCCCGGCGCGCCATGTGCCAGGGGGAAGAAGACGGTGTCGGTTCGCTCATGCGTGAATCTCCGGGAGCGGCGTCCTCCGAACAGGAGGGTGGAGGACGCCGCGAACCCACAGTGTAGGCCTGCAAGCAGTACAGTTGCGGTACAGTTTTCCGATGCACGATGGCTTCTGTACTGGCGGGTGAGGTGACACAGTGACGGGACGCGACGAGACGCCCTCCAACGGATGGGGCGGGGCCGAGACGGCCACCGGGGCGCTGGCCCGCACCGCCGGCAGCACGCTGACCGAGCAGGTGGCCGAGCACTATGCCGAGCGCATCCGCCAGCGCCTGCTGGCCCCGGGGGCACGCCTGCCCTCGGTGCGGGATTGCGCGCGCCGGCACGGGGTCAGCCCACACACGGTGGTGGCCGCCTACGACCAGCTGCTGGCGCAGGGCCTGGTGGAGGCGCGCCGCCAGCGCGGTTTCTTCGTGCGCGACCGGCGCGCGCCCGAACCCCGGGCGGCGAGCCGGCCCCCCGCCGGTCCGCCCCTGCCGCCGGTGGATGCGACCGCGCTGATCCGCGGCATGTTCCACAGCGCGACCGACCAGCCCGCACCGGGCCTGGGCACGCTGCCGCTGGACTGGCTGGACCCCTCGCTGCTCAACACCGCGCTGCGCCGGGTGCTGACCCAGTCCGAGGGGGCCGCGGCCCTGCAGTACGGCCAGCCGGCCGGGGACCGCCGGCTGCGCGAGGCCCTGGCGCTGCGCCTGGGCGGGCTGGGACTGCAGGCCTCGGCCGACCAGATCGTCACATCGACCGGGGCCACCCATGCGCTGGACATCGTCTCGCGCGCGCTGCTGGCGCCCGGGGATGCGGTGCTGGTGGACGAGCCGGGCTGGGCGGTCGAGTTCGCCCGCCTCACCCAGCTGGGCATGCGGCTACTGCCCGTGCCCCGCGGGGCCGACGGCCCCGATCTGGCGGTGCTGGACACGCTGGCCCGCGAGCACCATCCCCGGCTGTACGTGACCGTCTCGGTGCTGCACAACCCGACCGGCAACTCACTCACCCCCGCCGGGGCCTACCAGCTGCTGCGTCTGGCCGAGCAGCATGACTTTCGCGTCGTCGAGGACGACACCTATGGCGATCTGGCGCCCGCCCACCTGCCGCGGCTGGCGGCGCTCGACGGCCTGCAGCGCACGCTCTACATCTCGGGCTTCTCGAAGATCCTCACGCCCGGCTGGCGGGTGGGCTATGTGGCCGCGCCGCCCAGCCTGATCGAGCGCCTGATCGACGTGAAGCTGCTGTCCACGCTGACCACGCCGGCCATCCTGGAGCAGGCCCTGGCCTATTGCCTGGAGCAGGGCAGCCTGCGGCGCCATGTCGAGCGGGTGCATGCCCGTCTGGACGCCGCCCGCCAGCGGGCGGTGCCGCTGGCGCTGGCCCACGGCTGCCGGTTCGTCACCCCGCCGCAGGGCCTGTTTGGCTGGGTGGACACGGGTGTGGACACCGAGGCCCTGGCCCAGCAGATGCATGACCAGGGCTGGCTGCTGGCGCCGGGGCATCTGTTCCATGCCACCCGCCGGCCCAGCACGCTGATGCGCATCAACTTCGCCACCAGCCAGGATGCGCGCTTCTGGCAGGCCTTCGACCAAGCCCGGCGGCGCTGAGACGACGGGTATCCCCCAAGAAGAAGGGGGGGCTGTTCGTCCGTCCTAGGGGGGATCTCGTTGGGTTTGGGGATGGCAGCGCGAGCGAAGCTCCTCACCATCACGGCACCGCTCGAAGCCGGTGTACGGCGTGGGCGGTTCCATGGTTCCGGTCATCCTGCCGGGGCCCCATGTACCGAGAACCTTGAGGACATCGCCATGAAACTCCAGCACATCCTTTTCGCGTCGGCCCTCGCCCTGATCGGCACCGCGTCGGCCCAGGCCAGCAGCACCTTCACCGCCACCTTCGATGGCTACTGTGACGGCGTCAGCCTCACCATCGTCAACGGCGTGGCCTATGGCACCGAGACCGGCTGCGTGAGCGGCGTGGCCGTGGGCACCAAGGGCAGCGTCAAGAAGCAGGGCAAGGCCTACACGCTGAGCTTGCGTCACGCCCCCAAGACCATCTACGTGGTGGATATTGAGACCCCGACCTGGACCATCTACGCGGCCGATGGCTCGGTCGTTCAATCGGGCACCTACACCGTGGGTGAAGTCCCGGCCCCCGGCCTGGCCCAGCTGCCGATGTCCGGCCAACGCTGAGTTCTCGCGTTCACCCGGGCCTGAGCACGGCCGGCAGGTTCATCCTGCCGGCCGTGCGTGTTTTCGGCATGGGTCTTCGACGGCCGAGGCCCGGCAGGGCGGTGCATATCGTGAACGACACCCTCCCAAGGGGGGAGGGGCTGTCCCTTGTCCAGGGGGCGGATTCCGCGGGTTGGTGGATTGGCAACGGACCGGAAGCTTTCCACCATCACGGCACCGCTCAACACCGGTTCACGGCGTGGGCGGCGGCAGGGTTCCGGCCCAAGGACCGGGGCCCCAGATCACGAGAACATTGAGGAAACCGCCATGAAACTCCAGCACACCCTGTTCGCTTCGGTCCTGGCCTCGGTCGGCGCGGCATCGGCCCAGGCCGGCACCTTCACCGCCCACTTCGATGGCTACTGTGACGGCATCAGCGTCACCATCAGCAACGGCGTGGCCTACGGCACCGAAACCGGCTGCGAGAGCGGTCCGGTCATTGGCACCCGGGGCAGCGTCAAGAAGCAAGGCAAGGCGTTCACCCTCAGCCTGGATCACCTGCCCAACACCATCTACGTGCTGAACACCGAGAGCCAGACCTGGGCCATCTACCAGCCGGATGGCTCGATGCTGCAGTCGGGGACCTACACCGTGGGGGCACCGCTGGCGGCCGGCCTGGCCGCGCTGCCGGTGTCCGGCAAGCGCTGAGCGTTCCCCGTCATCCTGACCCGAGCACGGCCGGCAGTGGGTTCTGCCGGCCGTGCGTTTTTTTCAACGGCGGAATTCAGCGGCTCAGGGCCGGCAACGCGGCCAGTTCTTCGGGCCGCAGCACCCGCAGGTGCCATTCGCCGTCGTGCAGGGCCAGGCCGTGCAGTTCGATGCTCTTCTGTGTCTGCAGCAGGCGCGCCAGGTAGGCGATGATGGCCGGCTCAATCATCTGGCCCGGCACCAGCACCGGGATGCCCGGCGGGTAGGGCACGATCTGGTCACAGCAGACACGGCCGTTGAGCGCCGGGTTGGGCAGGCCGCTGTCGTCCAGCACCGGCAGCTTCTCGCCCGCCTCGTAGAAGGCGTCGCGCGGCAGGCAGGCCAGGCGGGTGAAGCGCGGGGCCTCGGGCATGCGGCCGTAGGTCAGCGGCGGACGGCGGTCCTTGGCCAGGCGCAGCATGGCGTCGAACAGGCGCGAGACCTTGCTGCGCGTGGTGCCGATGGTCAGCAGCAGCGTCAGCGTGTTGTGGGTGTTCTTCTCGACCTGGATGTTGTAGCGGCTGATCAGCTCGTCGCGCAGCTCATCGGCGCTCCAGCCGCTGGCGCTGATGTCGATGGTCAGCTTGGTCGGGTCCAGGCGGATGCCGTCGTCCTTCACCTCGTCGGGCAGCAGGTCGTCCAGCTCCAGCACGCGGAAGGCGCCGGTGGCGTTGATCTTTTCGCGCAGCTCGCGGGCGTAGCGCAGCGAGCGGTCCAGCAGCCGGTAGCCCTCCATCACCGCCTGCTTGCGCGCCACGTCCAGGCTGGCGATCAGCGTGTACTGCGGGCTGGTCGAGGCGTGCATGTTGAAGTTCTCGCGGAACAGGTGCTCGTCGAAGCCGGGGTCGTTCACATGGATCATGCTGGCCTGCGAGAAGGCCGACAGCACCTTGTGCGTGCTCTGGGTGGCGTAGTCGGCGCCGCACTCCAGCGCGGTGGGCCGCAGCTCCGGGTGGAAGCGCGCATGGCCGTACCAGGCCTCGTCGACGATGACCTTGATGCCCGCGGCATGGGCCAGCGCGATGATGGGCTTCAGGTCATAGCGCAGGCCGTCGTAGGTGCAGCTGGTGAGGATCAGCACCTTGGCTTCGGGATGGGCCTCGATGGCGGCGCGGATGGTGGCTTGTGGCACCGGCCCGAAGAGGCCGAAGTGGCGGTTGACCGAGCTGTCCAGGTAGACCGGCCGCGCGCCCGAGAGGATCACCCCGTGGTGCACGCTTTTGTGGCAGTTGCGGTCCAGCAGCAGGGTGTCGCCCGGGGCCAGCAGGCTCTGGAAGATCACCTTGTTGGAGGTGCTGGTGCCATTGGTGGCGAAGTAGGTCTTGCGCGCTCCGAAGGCCTTGGCCGCCAGGCGCTGGCTCTGGGCGATGACACCGGTGGGGTGCAGCAGCGAATCGAGCTCCGGCACGCTGACCGAGAGGTCGGCGCGCAGCATCTCCTCGCCCACGAAGTCGTAGAAGTCGCCCACCCAGGGGCTGCCCTTGAACGAATCGCCGCCACCGTGGCCGGGCGTGTGCCAGCTGTCCTTGGCCTGGGCCACGTAGTCGCACAGCGCGTCGTAGAACGGGGTGTCGGCCTTCTCGGCCACCTCGGCGGCCAGGATGCGGAACCAGCCGTGGAAGTCCTGCTCACTGCGGAAGAAGTAGCCATCCACCGCATCGCTGGCCAACTGCTCGACCAGCAGCTTGTCGCTGTCGTCCTCCAGCAGCATGTAGAGCGAGAGCTCGGGCCGGGCCTCAATGATCTGCTGGGCGGTGTGCACCGCGCGCTCGCGCTGGCGGGTGTCGGCGTTGCGCTCGCCATGGTCGATCAGCACCACCTGCAGGTCGGCGCCTTTGGTGTCGGTGGAGAGCACCGCCTGCAGGGCCTGCTCGTCGCAGGGGCAGCTCAGGGC
>JAYSCA010000193.1:0-5276 GCA_041915165.1 Ideonella sp. | reverse complement strand
CTCCGAGGTGGGCGATGCCCTGGACTCGGTCGGCGACAACATCGCCTCGGCCGTGAACTCGGTGGGCAGCTACGTGGGCCTGGGGGTGGCGGCCACCACCAACGCGCTCAAGTCCGTGGCCTGAGGCGGACCGAGGCCTTGCAGGAGACCGCGATGCACGTTCCCCGTTGGTGGGCCCTGGGCTGGCTGCTGCCCCTGACTTTGCTGCAATCCGGCTGCGCCGTGTTCAGCGCCGAACCCATCTGGGAGCTGGCCAAGGCCGGTGGCGCGCTGGTGCAGGGCTCGCTGACCGAGATGGGCCCCAGCCAGGCCAGCAACACCGTGGTGTACCCGCATGCCTCGTTCAGCCAACTGTGCATTGAGTACAACCGCACCAGCCAGGCGGCCGATCTGCTGCCCGCACTGGTCGCGGAACTGCAGGCCCAGCGCGTCGAAGGCCGCGTCTACGAGGCGGGTACCCGCAATGACCAATGCCCCATCTGGCTGCGCTACACCGCGACGATCCAGTGGGCCGTCCCGCCCACGGGCAGTGATTACCGGCCCTATCTGGACCGCGCGACGCTGGTGCTGAACGCGGCCGACGGCAGCGTGCTGGCCACCAGCAGTTTCGTGTTGGACGATGGCCTGCTGTCCATGGGCCGCTGGGCCAGCACCCGCGACAAGCTGGCGCCCGCCGTCAAGGCCCTGCTGGGCCCGCGGGCCAGCTGAACGGCATCTTCGTTTTCACAGGACCCCCATGAACCCGACCCTCTTCTCCCACGGCGCGCGCTGCGTGCCGGGCCTGTGTCTGCTGGCGCTGGCCGCGCTGACCGGTTGCGCCAGCAAGCCCGTGGTGCAGGCGCCGCTGTACGTGCCGCCCAACCCGCAGCCCATGCTGGTGGAACGCACCAACAACGGCGCGATCTACCAGGCGTCGTTCAGCTCGGGGTCTCTGTTCTCCAGCGCGCGCCGCCCGGCCAACATCGGCGACGTCATCAAGGTGAACATCACCGAGAACGTGAAGGCCAGCCGCAAGCTGAGCACCGACACCAGCCGCGAGAACGCGGTGGCCAGCAAAGGGCCGGGCAACTCCAAGTCTGGCAGCAAGCTGGTCGACTTCTTCGGCAACATCGACGCCTCGGCCTCCGGCAGCGACTCCTACAAGGGCTCCGGGACGACCGATGACAGCAGCAGCTTCAGCGGTCAGATCGCGGCCACCGTCATCAACGTGCTGCCCAACGGCCATCTGCTGGTGGCCGGCGAGCGCCGCATGGCCCTCAACGGCGGCCTGAGCGCGCTGCGCTTCTCCGGCCTGGTGGATCCGCAGGACATCAAGTCCGGCAACACGATCGCCTCGTCGGACGTGGTGAACGCCCGCTTTGAACTGGCGGGCGAGGGCGATGTCTCCGACGCTGCCAGCCGCAACTGGCTGCAACGCCTGCTGACCAACCAGATGAGCGTCTGGTGAACCGGCTGCAGCCGCGCCGCCTGCTTCACGAAAGGAGTGCGTCATGTCGTCACGACGGTGTCTCGTTCGCCTGGGCTCTGTGTTGGGCCTGTGCGGTTCCTTGATGGGGGCGCCATCGGCCCGCGCCGCTTCGCTGGACGGCGTGGCGGTGGACGATGCCGTCCAGGTGGCCGGTCGTCGGCTGCAATTGCATGGCGCCGGCATCAGCCGTTCCTGGCTGGTGCGGGTCTATGCCATTGCACTCTACCTGCCGGACCGAAGTGCCTCGCTGACCGAGGCTCTGCACACTCCAGGGCCTCGCCGCATCGCGATTGCGTTGCTGCGTGATGTGAGCGCCGAGGATTTCCGCTCGGCCATCACCGACCGGCTCCGTCGCGACGACGGCGTGCCCGACCGCACGGCGCTGGAAGGGCCGGCCCAGCGGCTGGTGCAGGCCGTGGGGCAGCAACCGCGCGGGCTGCGCAAGGGCGATGTGCTGACGCTGGACTGGGTGCCGGGCACCGGCACGGTGGTCGAGCTCAACCACCGCCCCTTGATCGAGCCGGTGCGCGGCAGTGCCTTCTATGGCGCGTTGCTGGCCGTCTGGCTGGGTGAGCAGGCGGCCGATGCGACGCTGCGGGCCCAGCTGCTGGGGGCGCCATCGGCCGCCCAGCGCGTGGTGGCCCGCAACTGAGGTTCCTTCTCTTTTTCTCTTCCCATCCAAGGCCTGCACCCCATGTCCCTGCGACCTTTGCGTCTCCGACGCGCTGTTTTCTCCCTCTCCTGTGGCGCCACGCTGTCGGCCTCGCTGCTGCTGATCGCCTGCGGCGGCGGTGGGGACAGCAGCACCGGCAGCAACCTGCTGGGTGGCAGCCTCAGTGGCCTGACCGCGGATGGCTTGGTGCTGGCCAATGGCAGCGACACGCTCAGCGTGGCGGCCGGGGCCACCCACTTCACTTTCGACGAGGGCATCGGCAGCAGCTACGCCGTGACCGTGCAGACCCAGCCCGAGGGGCAGACCTGCCAGGTGAGCAAGGGTAGCGGCTCGACCAGCGGCGATGTCAACAGCGTTTCCATCAGCTGCCGCAGCTACCGGGTCTATGTGGCCAACACGCTGAGCAACACGCTGGCGCAGTTTGCCGTGGGCAGTGATGGCAGTCTGTCAGCCTTGAGCCCGGCCACCGTCAGCGTGCCCTATCTGCCCTCGGCCCTGGTGGTGAACAGTGACGGCAGCCGGGCCTGGCTGGACTACCGTGATGACGAGACCCTGTCGGTGCTGGACATCGACAGCAGCGGCGCCCTGAGCGTGTCCAGCCTCAGCAGCCAGGCGGCCACCTTTGGCTATGCCTTGGCGCTCTCGCCGGATGCGTCGCAGCTCTACGCCGTCAACTATGGCGGGGCCAGCGTGTCCCAGTTCAGCCTGGCCAGCACGGGCCAGCCCACGGCGCTGTCGCCCAGCAGCGTCAGCACCGGCCTGGCCCCGTATGCGATGGCGATCACCGCCGATGGGGCCTATGCCTATGTGGCCAATGCCAGCGACGACACCGTGTCGCTCTACGCGGTGGGCAGCACCGGCAAGCTGTCCGCGCTGTCCAAGGCCACGGTCAGCGTGGCCAGCTACGGCAGCAAGCCGCAGGGGTTGGCGGTGGCCCCCGGCGGTGGCTGGTTGTATGTCACGCTGGCCGACAGTGCCAAGGTGTTGAGCTACCGCATCGACACCAGCACCGGCCTGCTGACCTACAGCAGCAGCCAGACCACCGGGACCACGCCGCGGGCGGTCGTGCTTTCCAGCGACGGCACCCATGCCTATGTCGCCAACGCCGGCTCGGCCACCGTGTCGCAGTTCCTGGTGTCGGGCGGCACGCTGACCCCCATGGCCGCGCGCACCATCGCCACCGGCACCACGCCTTCCGGGGTGGCGCTCAGTCCGGACGGCCGTTATGCCTACGTCAGCAATGCGGGCGACGGCACGGTGTCGCAGTTTGCGGTCGGTTCGGGTGGCATGCTCAGCGCCTTGTCCACCGCCACGGTCAGCTCCGGCGGTCAGTCGCCCACCAGTCTGGTGGTGCGATGAGAAGCGCCCATGGCTGGTCGGGGTGCGCAGGCGGGCGGCGGAGCTCCCAGGCCAGGGAGGGGGTGCCTGGGACCGCCACCGCCGCCTGCGCGAAACGGATGCGTCGGCTCAGACAGCCAGGCCCATGGTCAGGGTCGCTGTGTAGCCGCTGCTGGTGTCGCCTGCCAGCGTCAGCATCTCGGTACTCGTGCCGTCACTGAAGACGTTGTCGGCCGAGAAACTGGTCACCGAGGTGTTCTGCCCGTGTGAGACGTACAGGCTGCTGGCATAGACCTCGGTGGTCACGCTCTGCGGGAAGGCGAACTGCGTGGTCTTGGCCGGGGTGCCGCTGGCGTAGTTGCCGTCCAGATACACCTCGGCATGGATGTGGGTGATGCGTCCGGTGTACCAGCCGGGGTAGACCGTGGTGAAGGTCACCTGGCCATTGCTGTCGGTCAGTTGCACACCGCGCAGGTAGTTCTCGCCGGTATGGTTGCCATTGGCCGTGGCGTTGTAGGCCGAATACTCGCCATCCTTGTCGCAGTGCCAGATGTAGATGGCGGCGCCCTCCAGGGCGGCGCAGGCCTTGTTCAGGTCCACCAGCGTCAGGGTCAGCGTCAGCGGCACACCGGTTTGCACCGTGCTGTCGCCAATGTTGGTGCGAATGTCGCTGCGCAGGATGCCGGACAGGGCCAGCACATCCACCGTGCTGCCATTGCTCGTGTTGGAGCCATCGGCCGGGTAGGGGCCGCCGGTCTCGCTGGCTATCGCCGTGCTGGGGCAACTGCCACTGCTGGTGGTCGTGCTGCTGCTGCTGTCGGAGGATGAGGTGGCGCTGTCCCCGATCGCCAGGGAGCCACCGCCGCAACCGGCCGTGGCCAGCGGCAGGGCCAGGCCACCCAGCCATCCCAAGGTCTGACGCCGACTGGGCTGCGCCGCCAGAGGCGCGGTGGCAAGGGGCAGGGGGGTGTCGGTGGTCGGTGGGTTTGGCATCCGGGCTCCAAGCGCCGCCGTCGATGGCGGCGATCTGGAGCAGGATGCTGATGGCGCAACGTTGCTGGCGCGTTGCCAGTCGGTTTGCGTCGATTGCCGCCCTGCTCAGGAGCGGAACAGGCGCGAATACTGGGCTTCGTGCTGGGCCGACAGAATGGCCAGGCCCGGGGTGAAGGCCTGCCATTGGCTTGGCGCGCGGCCCAGGGCCTCGTCCACCACCGCCGGCAGCCGCTCGCTCAGCCGGGCCAGGATGCGCTGGCCGGCACTCTGACCCAGCGGCACCGCCTTGATGGCCGCCTGGGCCAGGTTCTCGGCCCAGCCGAAACCGTGGGCCAGCAGCGCCTCGCGCAGAGGGGCCCCGATCACCGTCACCGCCAGGGCAAAGGCCACCGGCCAGCACGGGGCGGGTTGCAAGGCTTTCAGCGCGGCCACCCGCTCGTCCTGCCCGGCGCGCTGGCGCAGCCAGTCGTGCAGGGAGCGGCCCATCTGCTCGGTCTGCAGGCGCAGCTCGCTGCTTTCGCGGGTCATGCGCACCCAGTCGTTCAACTCGGCCACCCGGGCCAGGTCGTGCCGTTGCCAGGCCTGTGCGGCCCGGGCCACCACGGGCAGGTCGGCTCGCCCCAGGGCCAGGGTCAGCTGGTCATCCAGCCAGTCGGCGGCCTGGGCCTCGTTGCCGACCCGGCCGGCCTCGACGGCCGCTTCCAGCCCTTCCGAGTAGCTGAAGCCGCCCACCGGCAGGGCCGGCGAGGCCAGCCACATCAGCTGCAGCAGCGTGGCCGCCGGCAGCGGCGCCACGGGGGGACG
>JAYSCA010000192.1:0-5288 GCA_041915165.1 Ideonella sp. | reverse complement strand
GCGGGCGGCAAGGTCAGAGGAAGAGTTCCTGCAGATCGCTGAGGAAGTCGAAACCCCGCGCGGTCGGCCGCAACAGCGGCCCCTGCGGGCTGTCCCGTCGTTCTAGCAAGCCGCGGGCCACGGCCTCATCCACGGGGCGGGCGATGGCCGAGGGCGGCAGGCCGGTGCGTTCACCGAACAGGGCCTCGTCAAAACCCTCGCGCAGACGCAGCGCGTTGAGCATGAACTCGAAGGGCAGCGCCTTGCGGCTCACCTCCTCCTCGTTGGAGACGGCCCGGCCGGCCAGGGCCTCGCGCATGTAGGCGGCGGGCTCGCGCCACTTCACCTGGCGCAGCACCCGGTGCGGGAAGCTCAGCTTGCCATGCGCACCCGCACCCAGGCCCAGGTAGTCGCCGAACTGCCAGTAGTTGAGGTTGTGCGCGCAACGGTGGCCAGGGCGGGCGTAGGCCGACACCTCGTAGCGCTCCAGCCCCGCCTCGGCGGTGAGCTCGACCAGCCGGTCCAGCATCTCGGCACTGGTGTCCTCGTCGGGCAGCACCGGCGGCCGGTTGGCAAACTGGGTGTTGGGCTCGAGCGTCAGGTGGTAGAGCGACAGGTGCGGCGGCTGGAAGGACAGCGCGGTGCGCAGGTCGGTCTCCAGCCCGGCCAGGTCCTGGCCCGGCAGCGCATACATCAGGTCGAGGTTGAAGGTGTCGAACACCTGCCCCGCGAGCTCGGCAGCGGCCAGGGCCTGGGCGCGGTCGTGCACCCGGCCCAGGGCCTTCAGCTTGGCGTCGTCAAAGCTCTGCACCCCGATCGACAGCCGTGTCACACCCGCGGCGCGGAAGGCGCGGAAGCGCCCGGCCTCGAAGGTGCCGGGGTTGGCCTCCATCGTCACCTCGCAGCCGGGTTGCAGCGGCAGCAGCAGACGCAGATCGTCCAGCAGGCGGGCGATGCCCTCCGGCGAGAACAGGCTGGGCGTGCCCCCGCCCAGGAACACGCTGTGCACCGGGCGCCCCCAGACCAGCGGCAGGCTGGCTTCCAGGTCGGCGCGCAGCGCGTCCAGGTAGCGCGTCTCGGGCATCTCACCGGCCGCCGCCGCGTGCGAGTTGAAGTCGCAGTAGGGGCACTTCTGCAGGCACCAGGGCAGGTGCACATAGACCGACAGCGGTGGCGGCGCGCCCAGCTGCAGGGTGCCCGGGCGCAGGTAGCGGTCGGTCAGGCTGAGCGCGCTGGCCGCGCCTGGCGACGGCGAGGTGTCGTGCGTCATGCGCCCAGGTGCCAGTCGCGGCGCAGGCGCTCGACCATCTGGGCCGCGGCCAGGGCGCGGTGGCTGTGCGCGTTCTTGGTCTCGGCCGGCAGCGCCGCCACGGTGCAGCCGAAGGCCGGGATGAACATCAGCGGGTCGTAGCCGAAACCGCCCTGCCCTTGCGGCGCGGTCAGGATCTCGCCGCCCCAACGACCAAAGGCGATCAGCGGCTCCGGATCGGCCGCCGAGCGTACCGCCACCAGCGTGCAGACGAACGCGGCCCGTCGGTCGGTGACGCTGTGCAGCCGCTGCAGCAGCAGGGCGTTGTTGGCCTGGTCCTGCAGCGCGCGGCGGGCTTCGCGTTCCAGCCCGGCATCGGCCTCCAGCGGCGCGAACACCGCGCTCTGTACGCCCGGCTCGCCACCCAGCGCGTCGACGCACAGGCCCGAATCATCGGCAATGGCCGGCAGCCCGGTGGCCTGGGCCGCGTGGCGGGCCTTGGCCAGCGCGTTCTCGATGAAGGTGATGTGCGGCTCCTCGGCCTCGCTGACCCCCAGCGAGCCCTGGGTCACCAGCTCGATCGGCAGGCTGCCGAACAACGTCCCCAGCTCCTTGAGCTTCTTGGCGTTGTTGGAGGCCAGCACCAGACGCAGCGGCTCACCCATGGTCTCAAGCCTCCTTGGGCAGCGGCTGGGCCAGCGCCGCCTTCTGCAGGCCCACCAGCTCGCCGATGCCGGCCGTGGCCAGGCCCAGCAGCCGGTCCATCTCGGCCCGGGTGAAGGGCACGCCTTCGGCGGTGCCCTGGATCTCGACAAAGCCGCCAGCGCCGGTCATCACCACGTTCATGTCGGTGTCGCAGGCGGAGTCCTCGATGTACTCCAGGTCCAGCAGCGGCGTGCCTTCGACGATGCCGACCGAGATCGCGGCCACATGGTCGCGGATGGGCGAAGCCTGCAGCAGCCCTTGGGCGATCAGCGTCTGCACCGCATCCTGCGCGGCCACGAAGGCGCCGGTGATGGCCGCGGTGCGGGTGCCGCCATCGGCCTGCAGCACATCGCAGTCCAGCGTGATGGTGCGCTCGCCCAGCGCCGCCAGGTCGAACACCGCGCGCAGCGAGCGGCCGATCAGGCGCTGGATCTCCTGCGTGCGGCCGGTCTGCTTGCCCTTGGCGGCCTCGCGGGCGCTGCGGGTGTGGGTGGCGCGCGGCAGCATGCCGTACTCGGCCGTCACCCAGCCCTCGCCACTGCCCTTCTTGTGCGGCGGCACCTTTTCCTCGACCGAGGCAGTGCACAGCACCCGGGTCTGGCCGAACTCGATCAGCACCGAGCCCTCGGCGTGGCGGGTGTAGCCGCGGGTGATGCGCACCGGACGCAGCGCGTCGGCCGTGCGGCCCAGGGTTCGTTGGTAGCTCATGGAATCGGATCCTTCTGAAAGAAAGCGGCCGCCCCAGACGAGGCGGCCGCAGAAACAGGTGGGGCGCCGCGGCTCAGTCGTTCGGCTTGCGCGCGGTGCGCCGGATGGCCTCGTTGATCTCGCGGATCGAGCGCTCGATCTCGGCTTCGTCGAGGTCGCCGGTCGCGCTGTCGCCCAGGGTCGCCTGGATGGTGGAAGCAAAGACGTCCTCCCCCAGCGAGCGGGTGGAGATGCCGACGGTGGAGTCGGCGTCCTCCACGGTCTCCCACTCCACGCCCAGCAGCGTGACGTTGTCGGAATGCGGCCCCCCGTTGCGCAAGGCCTCTTCGACCAGATCGGGCACCGCATCCTGCAGCGCCCGGGTGCTGAGCATGTCGACGATGACCTCGTCGCTCACGCTGCTCCACAGGCCGTCGGAGCAGACGACGATGCGGTCACCCGGCAGCAGCGGCACCGGCCCCACCGTGTCCACCACCGGCTTGCCGGGGCTGCCCAGGCAGGTGAACAGCACCGAGCGGTTGAAGCGTGCATCGATGGGCACCACATGGGCCAGGCTTTGCTGCAGCTCCATGTAGGAATGGTCGCGGGTGCGGGCCTGCAGCTGGCCCTTGCGCACCAGGTACAGGCGCGAATCGCCACAGTGCGCCCAGTAGGCCGCGTTGCCCTGCATCACGCAGGCCACGACGGTGGTGCGCGGCGTGTCCACCAGGGCCCGCTCGGTCGCGTAGCGCAGCAGCTGGTGGTGGCCGGACAGGATGGCCTCCTGCAGGAAACGGATCGGGTTCTTCAGCGAAGGCTTGGCTTCACGCTGGAAGGCGGCGGCCAGCGACTGCAGCGCCAGCTGCGAGGCCACCTCCCCTTCGGGGTGGCCGCCCATGCCATCGGCCAGCGCGAACAGGCCGGACTCCCGCGTGTAGCAGTAGCCCATCCGGTCCTCGTTCTTCTCACGCCCGCCCTTGCGGCTGATCTGGTAGACGGAAAACCTCATCACGGCACCTGTGCTGGTCTGGAAGCGCCCGTCAGGCGCGGCTGCTGCTCTTGAGGTTCTCGATCTGCAGCTTCAACCGCTCGGTGAAGCCCAGCGAGGTGTAGCGGCGCTCGGTCTCGCGCGAGAGTTCCTTCTGCAGCGCGAACACACTTTGCGGACGCGACAGCGGGTCGAGCGACATGCACCACTCGGTGACCTCGATCAGATTGTCGGAATACACGTTGCGCATGCGCGAGAGCGACAGCTGCAGGCGATCCTTCTCGATGCGCTGCGGCGCATCATTGGGCGGGTAGCCCTGCATGCAGGCATAGATGCAGGCACCGATGGCGTAGATGTCGGTCCAGGGCCCCAGCGAGCCATCGCGTCGGTACATCTCGGGCGCGGCAAAACCCGGCGTGTACATCGGCCGGATGAAGTTGCCTTCCTTGCTCAGCACCTCGCGCGCCGCACCGAAATCGAGCAGCACGGCCTTGTTGTCGTTGGTGATGAACACGTTGGCCGGCTTGATGTCCAGGTGCAGCATCTTGTGCTGGTGCACGATGCGCAGCCCGCGCAGGATCTCGTCGAACAGCGAACGGATGGTGGATTCGCGGAAGACCTTGTCGCGCTTGAGGTCGCGCGCGGTGACGATGAAGTCCTGCAGGGTGTCGCCCTGCAGGTAGTTCATCACCATGTAGACGGTCTCGTTCTCGCGGAAGAAGTTCAGCACCGAGACCACGCTGGGGTGGCTGATCTGCGCGAGCGAGCGGCCTTCCTCGAAGAAGCTCTTCAGGCCCAGACGGTACAGCGGCTGCTTCTCGGGTTTGACCCGAGGGATCAGTTCGCCAGGCGCCCGCTCGGCCAGGGAGGCCGGCAGGTATTCCTTCAGCGCCACCAGGTGGCGGCTCTCATCCTCGGCGAGGTAGACCACGCCAAAACCGCCGGCGGCCAGCTTCTTGACGATCTGGTAGCCACCGACCACGGTGCCCGCAGGCAGCGGGGCGGGTTTCGGCTTTGACATAATCGGGTTTTTGCTTCCTGCAAAAGCTTCATGCCAGTTTACAGCATGACCGGCTTCGCCAGCGCGAGCGCTAGCCCGGTTACAGACGGCGACACCGCCGCCCCCAGCGTGACCGTGGAAGTCCGCACGGTCAACAGCCGTTTCCTCGACATCGCCTTCCGTCTGCCCGACGAATTGCGCCAGACGGAACCCGCGCTGCGCGAGCGCCTGACGGCGGCGCTGCGGCGCGGCAAGGTGGAGTTGCGCGCCGCGGTGGGCCGCGGCAGCGACGACGCCCTGCCCCAGCCCGCCGCGGACCAGCTCAACCGCCTGGCCCGGCTGGAATCCACCGTGCAAGGCTGGCTGCCCAAGGCCCAGCCGCTGTCCGTCCACGAGGCGCTGCAGTGGTGCCGCGGTGGCAGCGCCAGCGCGGCACCCGCCGCACTGGACGAACTGGTGCAGCAGGCCGCCAAGGCGGCCATCGACAGCCTCAAGCAGGCCCGTGCCCGCGAAGGCAAGCGGCTGGTGGCGATGCTGCTGGACCGCATCGGCTCGCTGCGGGAACTGGCCGCCCAGGCCGAACCGCTGGTGCCCGCGGTCGTGCAAAAGCAGCAGGAGCGCTTTCTGGAGCGCTGGCAGGACGCCCTGGCCAGCGCGAGCGACAGCGGCAACGGCGTGTC
>JAYSCA010000191.1:0-5290 GCA_041915165.1 Ideonella sp. | reverse complement strand
CTGCCGTCTCGCCCATGAACGTTCCGTCGGTTTCCTCTTCCCCCCCGCGTCCGCGCTGGCAGCGTGCGCTGTGGCTGGTCGCGGGGGGCGTGGCGCTGTGCCTGGGGGTCATCGGCATCTTCCTGCCGCTGTTGCCGACCACGCCGTTCGTGCTGCTGGCGGCGTTCTGCTTTTCGCGTGGCAGCGCGCGCTGGGAGGCCTGGCTGCTGGCCCATCCGCGCCTGGGACCGCTGGTGCGCGACTGGCGGGCCACGCGGGCCATTCCGCTGCGGGCCAAGCAGCTGGCCATCGGGATGATGGCCGTCAGCTGCACGGTGGCCTGGTTCACCATCGCCTCGGCCTGGCGGGTGATGCCGGCTCTGTGCTGCGCGGTGGTGGCCACCTGGCTGTGGCGCCTGCCGACGCGGCAGCCGCTGTCGGTGGGTTCAGCCCCCGGCGAGGTGCCGCCCCGCTGAGGCCGCGGGGGCGGGCGCCGGCTGCGGCGGGTCCAGATCCTCGAACAGATCGCGCTCGACGCCCATGAGCGGCGGTGCTGCCTCCCCGGCAGCGCGTGTGCCGGCGCTGCCGCGTGAGGCGGGCCGGGCGCGTCGGCCGCTGGTGGGTGGCAGCGGGGCATCGGCCCGCTGCAGGTTGGCCACCCGCACCCCCAGCAGGCGCAGGCGGCGGCGCAGGTCCACCCGCTTCAGGCACAGCCCCGCCGCGTGGCGGATCTCGGCCGCGTCGGCGGTGGGCTGCGGCAGCGTCAGGTCGCGGGTGACGGTCTTGAAGTCGTCGTAGCGCAGCTTCAGGCCCACGGTCCGGCCGACGTAGCCCTTGCGGCGCAGGTCCTCGGCCACGCGCACGCACAGGTCGGTGAACAGGGTGGACAGCCGGGCTTTGTCGCGCACGGCGTGCAAATCGTGCTCGAAGGTGGTCTCGCGGCTGATCGAGACGGGTTCGCTCTCGGTCACGACCGGGCGCTCATCCCGTCCCCAAGCCGCGGCGTGCAGCCAGGCGCCATAGCTGCGGCCGAAGCGTTCGATCAGCCAGAGTGGCTCGCAGCGGGCCAGCTCGCCGATGGTGTTCACGCCCAGCGCGCTCAGGCGCGCCGCGGCCTTGGGGCCAATGCCGTTCACCCGCCGGGCCGGCAGCGGCCAGATGCGGGTGGGCAGGTCGTCCATCGTCAGCACGGTCAGCCCGTCGGGCTTGTCCAGGTCGGAGGCGATCTTGGACAGCAGCTTGTTGGGCGTCACGCCGATCGAGCAGGTCAGCCCGGTGGCGCGCTGCACGGTGTTCTTCAGCTCGCGCGCCAGGGCCCGCACCCCGCCCAGCGGGTCGTGGCCGACCGGGTCCTGGGCGCCCGGCACCTCGGTCAGGTCGATGTAGATCTCGTCGATGCCGCGGTCTTCAATCACCGGCGCCAGTTCGGCCACGGCGGCCTTGAAGGCCCGCGAGCAGCGGCGGTACAGGTCGAAATCGACCGGCAGCAGCACGGCGTTCGGGGCCTTGGCAGCGGCCTTCATCAGCCCCATGGCGGAGTGGATGCCCAGGGCGCGGGCTTCGTAGGTGGCTGTGGTGATGACGCCACGCCCGGTGTAGTCGCCCAGTCGGGCGTAGCGCCAGTCGCCCTCGGGCAGACGGTCGGGCTGGTGGCGCCGCCCGCCGCCGATCACCACCGGCTGTCCCCGCAGTTCCGGGTAGCGCAGCAACTCGCAGGAGGCATAGAACGCATCCATGTCGAGGTGGGCGATCAGGCGACGCGGGCTGGACATACTGGATGGATTATCAGTCCTGCTGGGGCGCCCGCCAATTGCAACAAGCGGTGAGGATCGGCAGTGGTGTCATTGAATGTGCAAGTTGCACAGTTATAGTAGAGCCACGTTGCGGCACTTGGCGCCGCGGCGAACGCATTGCCCCGCAAGCCTCAAGGACCGACCATGTACCCATTCCCTCCGGTTTCCCTCTCCCGCCCGGGCGTCACCCGCCGGGCCTCGTTCGTGGCCCTGTGCGGGGCCGCCATCCTTGCTGCCTGTGGTGGCGGGGGCGGCACCAGCGGCACGGGCACGACCACCACCGCGACCAGCGCGGCCTACACCAGTGGCGCCATCAGCGGCTTCGGCTCGGTGATCGTCAACGGGGTGCGCTTCGACACCAGCCACGTCACCGTGCTGGACGACGATGGCACCAGCCATCCGGCCGATGACCTGCGCCTGGGCGACAGCGTCGAGATCGAAAGCAGCAGCGTCGATGCCAGCACCCAGACCGCAGTGGCCTCGGTCATCCGTTACGGCAGCGAGATCAAGGGCCCGCTGACGGCGGTGGACACCGCCAACAGCCGCTTCACGCTGCTGGGCCAGACGGTGGAGGTGAGCAGCACCACCGTGTACGACACCGCGCTGAGCGGGGGACTGAGCAGCCTGTCCGCCGTGCTGGGCAGCGCGCTGGAAGTGCATGCTCAATACGACGCGGCCCGCCAGCTCTATGTGGCCAGCCGCGTGGATCTGGAGGCCAGCACCGACAGCTACAAGCTGCGCGGCCCCATCCTGGCGCTCGACACCACCGCCCAGACCTTTCAGATGGGCACGGCCACGATCAGCTATGCCAGCCTGAGCCCGCAGCCGACCGGCCTGGCCGTGAACCAGTGGGTGCGGGTCAAGCTGGCCACCACCCCGGCTGCCGATGGCAGCTGGACGGCGCTGTCCATCAAGACCAATGAGCGCAAGCTCTCGCAGGACCATGCCGAGGCGGAAATCAAGGGCGCCGTCACGGCCTGGACCTCGGCGACCAGCTTCAGCGTCAACGACCTGCCGGTCGATGCGAGCAGCGCGAGCTTCCCGAATGGCACCGCGGGCGTGGTGTTGGGGGCGCAGGTGGAGGTGAAGGGCAGTGTGGTCAACGGCGTGCTGGTGGCCACCTCGGTGCAGCTGGAGGATTCGTCCTCGGCCGGCCATGGCGATGACTATGAACTGCATGGCGCGCTTTCGGCCCTGGACACCACCGCCAAGACCTTTGTGCTGCGCGGCGTGGCCGTGAGCTACGCCAGCGTCACCCAATGGCGCGGCATGACCGAAGCCCAGCTGGGCACGGTGGCCAAGATCGAGGTCAAGGGCAGCCTGTCGTCTGACGGTTCGACCCTGCTGGCCTCGGTGATCAGCGCCGACGACTGAAGTTCGGCAAAATGGGCAAGCGATCCATTTGATCGCTTGCCCGATTGCATGAGCACGACCGACGCCCCTGACCAGCCGGAACATGACGCACTGCTGCAAGTGGCACAGTCGGTCCTGCTGCCCCTGGCCCGCCTGCTGGTGGCCCGGGGGGTGCACTTCGCCGCGGTGGAGGAGCAGCTGAAGCAGGCCTTCGTGGCCGCGGCCCGCGAGGCGGCACTGCGGGCTACGCCCGATGCGCTGCCCCACCGGCTGGTGAGCCGCTTGTCCACGACCACCGGCATCAACCGGCGCGAGGTCACACGGCTGGTGCATGCCGAGCCGCGCACGGCCGCGCCGCGCCGTTCGCTGGCGGCGGAGGTCTATTCCCACTGGCTCACCAACCCGGTCTACCGGGACATGGCGGGGGGGGCCAGTGTGCTGCCGCGGCAGGGCGCGCGGCCCAGCTTCGACACCCTGGCGCGCGAGATCACCAGCGATGTGCATCCGCGCAGCCTGCTGGACGACATGCTGCGGCTGGGCTTTGCCGAGCTGCTGGACGAGGGCGACCGGGTGCAGGCCGTGCCCAACGCCTTCGTGCCCCGCGGCGACGCGGTGCAGGCGTATCAGATTCTGGGTTCCAACGTGGGCGACCACCTCCAGGGGGCCGTGACCAACGTGCTCGGGGACGGGCGGCAGCATTTCGACCAGGCCATCGTGGCCGACGGCCTGTCCGATGAATCCATGCAGACGGTGCGCAAGCTGATCGTCGCGCAGTGGCGCAGCCTGTTCGACCAGATGGTGCCCGCGCTGGAGCGGCTGATCGAGCAGGACAAGCCCTTGTCGCCCGAGGTGACGCGGCAGCGTCTGCTGCTGGGGCTCTACAGTTTCAACGCGCCGGAGCCGCCGGCACAGGTGGGAGGGGACGCCGATGAACAACCATCGTGAGGGTGGGCGCGGGATCGCGCGCTGGACAAAGTGGCTGCTGGCCGGGGTCGTCGCCCTCGTGGTGGTGGCCTGTGGTGGTGGCGTTGGCGGGCAGGGCACCGGCACTTTCGGCTATGCCTCTGGCGCCATCACCGGCTTCGGCTCGGTGGTGGTCAATGGCGTGCACTTCGACGAGAGCACCGCCCACATCCACGATGCGGATGGCAACACCCTCAGCCGGGACGTGCTGCGTCTGGGCATGACGGTGGAGATCCAGAGCGGGGCCATCGACACCACCGCCCTGACGGCCACCGCACAGGATGTCGCCGTCATCAGCGACTTGCTGGGGCCCGTGTCGGCGGTGGATGCCACGGCCAGCACGATGACGGTGCTGGGTCAGACGGTGCGCATCACCGCGTCCACGCTGTTCGACAGCAGCCTGGCGGGCGGCCTCTCGGCCATTGCGCCGGGGCAGGTCGTCGAGGTCTATGCCATCTTCGATCCGGTCAACACGGTCTATGCCGCGCGCCTGGTGCTGCCCCGCAGCAGCCCGGACCACTACACGCTGCGCGGTGTGGTGTCGGGCTGGAACAGCGCTGCCCGGCAGTTCCAGATGGGGCCGGCCACGCTGACCTATGCGGCCGATGCCGTGCCGGGCGGGCTGGCCAATGGCGCCACGCTGCGGCTGCGCTTGTCGACCCAGGCGGACGGCAGTGGCCGCTGGGTGGTGACAGCCGCCCAGCCCGCCAGCCGCCTGCCGCAGGACGGCACGGAGGCCGAGATCGAGGCGGTGGTGTCCAGCTACACCAGCCTGTCGAACTTCGTCGTCGCCGGGGTGACGGTGGATGCCTCGTCCGCCACGGTGCAAACGCATGGTCTGACCCTGGCTGCTGGCGTGCGGGTGGAGGTGGAAGGCCGGATGCAGGGCACGGTGCTCAAGGCCAGCAAGCTGGAGCTCAAGGGCAGCGAGGACAGTGCGGGCGGCGATGACCAGGGGGCCGGGCAGGAGTTCGAGCTCAGTGGCCAGATCAGCAGCCTGGATACCTCGGCCATGACCTTCGTGATCCGCAGCCAGACCGTGTCCTATGCCCAGGCCAGCTTTGAGAACGGCACCGCCGCGAACCTGGCCAACGGCCTGAAGGTCGAGGTGAAGGGCGTTCGCTCAGCCAACGGCACGCTGGTGACCGCCAGCGAGGTCAAGTTCGACGACTGACGGGGCCGACGCTCCAAAAGAAAAGGGG
>JAYSCA010000190.1:0-5313 GCA_041915165.1 Ideonella sp. | reverse complement strand
ACAGCTCCTCCTCGCGCAGGCGCGCGCCGGGCGCCAGCCGGTGCTCGACGATGGCCTGGTAGATGCCCTGGTAGACGCGCTCGGTGGCCGTGTCGGCGGGGCGGGAGGACGGAGAGGTCACCATGGCGCGGATTGTCGTGAAGGCCGCGGGCGCGGCCTCAGCCGCGGTGGCGGCGCCAGAGCCACACCAACCCCAGCGTCAGCCCCATCACGGCAAAGGAGATCACCGTGGTCACGGTGCCCAGCGCATAGATGACCGGGGTGGTGACGGTGGTGGTCAGCCCCTGCAGCTCCAGCGGCAGGGTGTTGAAGTCGCCCATCACCTGCGAGCTGCGGGCGATCTCGTCCCAGCTGAGCGTGAAGCCGAACATGCCCACGCCCACCAGGCTGGGGCCGATCAGCGGCAGCACCACGTGGCGGAAGGACTGCCAGGGCGAGGCGCCCAGGTCCCGCGCCGCCTCTTCATAGGCCGAGTTGAAGCGGTTGAACACCGCGAACATGATCAAGAGGCCAAAGGGCAGCGTCCAGGTCAGCTGCGCGCCCAGGCCGGAGCTGAACATGCCCAGCGCCGTCGTGTAGGCATCCAGCAGGGCTGGGAAGTGCGCCTCCAGCACCGCCTTGGCGCCGGTGTCGATCAGCCGGAACAGCAGGCCGATGCCCAGCGAGACGATGATGCTGGGCATGATCAGGCTGGCCACCACCACATAGAACAGCGGCGTACCGCCCGGCAGTTTCTTGCGGTAGGCCAGCCCGGCCAGCAGCGAGAACGCGACGGTGCAGACCATCACCACCGCGCCCAGCGCCAGCGAGCGGCGCAGCGCGGCGCCGATGTCGACCACGCCAATGCCTTCCCAGAGCTGCCGGAACCAATAGAGTGACCAGCCGCGCATCGGGAAGGTCAGCCCGCCCTCCGGCCCCTGGAAGCTGAGCACGAAGATGGCCAGCATCGGTCCGTAGAGGAACAGCACGAAGGCCGCGAAGACACCGCCCAGCAGCCAGAAGCTGGCCGGACGCGGTTCACGCACACGGGGGATGGCCATGGTTCAAAGCTCCTTGCGCAGGTTCACCAGCCGCATCAGCGCGACGATCATCATCAGCACCGCCGCCAGCAGCACCACTGCATTGGCCGCCGCCAGCGGGAACTGCAGGTAGCTGGCCTGCACCTGGATGATCTTGCCGACCGAGGCGATCTGCTGGCCGCCCATCACGCCGACGGTGACGAAGTCGCCCATCACCAGCGCCAGCACGAAGATGGAGCCGATGATCAGGCCGGTGCGCGACAGCGGCAGCACCACATGCCAGACGGTCTGCCAGGGGCTGGCGCCGTTGTCGCGCGCGGCCTCCAGCAGGCGACGGTCGATGCGCATCATCGAGTTGAAGATCGGCACGATCATGAACATCGTGTACAGGTGCACGAAGGCCAGGATCACCGAGAAATCGGAAAACAGCAGCCACTCCACCGGTTCTTTCACCCAGCCCAGACCCAGCAGGGCCTGGTTGACCAGGCCGTTCCGGCCCAGCAGCGGCACCCACGAAATCATGCGGATGACGTTGCTGGTCCAGAAGGGCACGGTGCAGACGATGAACAGCACCGTCTGCATCAGCTGGCTGCGGATGTGGAAGGCCAGGAAGTAGGCGATCGAAAAGCCCAGCACCGCGGTGACGGCCCAGGTGATGAGGCTGAACTTCAGCGTCGAGCCATAGGTCTTGAGCGTGACGCAGACGTCCTGCCCCGGCGTGAGCAGGCTGTCACCGCAGCCATGGAACACGTCGAGGTAGCTCTGGGCCGTGAAGGCCGGGATGAGCTCGTAGTCGGTGGCCTGCCAGAAGCTGACCATCACGATCAGCCCCAGCGGGATCACGAAGAAGACCGCGAACACCGCGGCCAATGGCGCGGCCTGCAGCCAGGCGGTGACAGCGGTGCGTGCGGTCCGGATCATGATGCGTCAGCCCCGGTCGCTCAGGCGGCGACGAACTCGTTCCACTTCTGCACCATGTACGCGTTCTCGTCCATGACGCTGTTCCAGCAGGCGATGGCGCCCATGCGCTGCTCGTAGCTGCCACCATCGCGCACGCTGCCGGCCTTGGCCAGCACGTCGCCGTGCGGGCTCTTGATGTCCTTGGCCGCGGGCTTGCCTTCCATCCAGTAGGCCCACTCGTAGGCCTCCATCTTGGCCTTGGCCGTGTCCAGCACCGCGCTGTAGTAGCCCTGGCGGTTCAGGTACGCACCGGCCCAGCCGTCCAGGAACCAGTTGATGAACTCGTAGGCCGCGTCCAGGCGCTTGCCGCTGAGCGTGCGCGGCAGGCCAAAGCCCGCCGCCCAGGCGCGGTAGCCTTCCTTGAGCGGCTGGAACACGCAGTCGATGCCCTTGGTGCGCACGGCCGTCACCGCCGGGCTCCACATCGACTGGATCACCACTTCGCCGGAGGCCATCAGGTTGACCGACTCGTTGAAGTCCTTCCACAGCGCGCGGAACTGACCGGCCTTCTTGGCCTCGATCAGGGTCTTGATCGTCAGGTCGATCTCCTGCTTGGTCATGTTGCCCTTGTCGTGGTAATTGTGCAGGCCCATGGCCTCGACCACCATCGCGGCGTCCATGATGCCGATCGAGGGAATGTTCAGGATCGCGGCCTTGCCCTTGAACTGCGGGTTCAGCAGCTCGGCCCAGGAGGTGATCGGGCGCTTGATCAGGTCCGGCCGGATGCCCAGCGTGTCGGCGTTGTAGGTGGTCGGGATCAGCGTCATGAACCGGGTGGGGTCCTTGGCGAAGGTCTTGCCGTTGGGCGCTTCCAGGTACATCACCTTGCGGGGGGCCGTGCCCTGGTCGCCCACCTTCTTGCCGGCCACCACGCCCTGGGTGAACAGCGAGGTGATCTTGCCGGCGTTCTTGACGCGCTGGCTGTCGATGCCCATCAGGTTGCCGGTGGGGATGATCTTCTTGAGCGAGAAGTACTCGGTGTCGATCAGGTCGAAGCTGTTCGGGGCGGTGACGGCGCGCTTGGTCACGTCGTCGGTGGTCACCGGGATGTACTGGATCTTGATGCCGGTGTCGGCCTCGAACTTCTCGGCAATCGCCTTGTCCTGGTTCACCGCCGTGCCCAGGTAGCGCAGCGTGATCTTCTCGGACGCGTGCACATAGGGGAAGCCGGTGATGCCGGCCACGGCCACGCCGGCCTGGGCGGCCGTCTTCAGAAAGCCGCGGCGGCTGGTCTCGGCCGGGCTGGCGTCCGTCACAGGGGTGGCGGTGGTGGATTCACTCTGGCTCATCAAATGCTCCTTGCGGATGAAGAGAAGAAAGGGAAAGAAGGAAAGGAAACGGGCTCAAGCCGCCAAGGGCCAGGCCTGCTCGGGGGCCCAGCGCAGGCGCAGCGCCTGGCCGGGCGCCACCGGCGCGCGGTGGAAACGGTCATCGCTCAGGCTGACCACCCAGGCCGCCGAGGGCGCGTCGTCCTCGGCGCTCTCACCGCCACCCGGGGGCAGCAGGTGGACCAGGACCTGCGCGCCCTGGTATTCAATGGCCTGCACCACGGCCGGCAGGCCCTCGCCGTCGGCGGCCAGCTCGCAGCGGTCGCTGCGCACCGCCACCTTGCCGGCCGGGGTGTCGATCACGTTGTGGGCGCCGATGAAGCGGGCCACGAACTCGGTGGCGGGCTGCTCGAAGACCTCGCGGGCACTGCCCGCCTGCTCGATGCGGCCCTGGTTCATCACCACCACCAGGTCGGCCAGGGCCATGGCCTCTTCCTGCGAGTGGGTCACGTGGATGAAGGTCATGCCCAGTTCGCGGTGCCAGCGCTGCAGCTCGGCGCGCATCTTGATGCGCAGAAAGGGGTCCAGCGCCGACAGCGGCTCGTCCAGCAGCAGCACGCGCGGCTGCGTCATCAGGGCCCGGGCCAGCGCCACGCGCTGCTGCTGCCCACCCGACAGGGCGGCCGGCAGGCGCTGGGCGTAGGGTTCCATCGCCACCAGCTTGAGCAGCTCCATCGCGCGGGCCTGGCGCTCGACCTTGGCCACGCCCTTCATCTGGGCGCTGAAGGCGACGTTGTCCAGCACGCTCAGGTGCGGGAACAGCGCATAGCTCTGGAACATCATCGCGGTGCCACGCGCGGCCGGCGACAGGTCGGTGATCTCGCGCCCGCCCAGCACCACCCCACCCTCGCTGGGCGTCTCGTGGCCGGCAATCATGCGCAGCGTCGAGGTCTTGCCGCAGCCCGAGGGACCCAGCAGACAACAGTACGCCCCGGCGGGGATCTTCAGGTCGATGCCCGCCACGGCCAGGGCGTCGCCATAGCGCTTCACCAGGCCCGCCAGTTCGAGGTCAGTGCGTGTGTTCATGGACGTTTTGTATGCAATGCGTGTGCCAGCCGGCCCGGCTCTTGCTCATTGACGCACAGGAACAGCCTCTCCACGGGACGCTGTTTTGAATACATCTTCGGCGGCATTCACCACGCACCGCGCTGATGCATTCCGTGCACCATTCGCCGCTTTGTATACAAATTTGCACCAACATGAGACTTCTGCTGATCAACCCCAACACCACCGCGACGATGACGGCCGACATCGCGCAGGCCGCCCGGGCGGCCGCGCCGGCCGAGGTGGAGATCGTGGCCACCCAGCCCGGCTTCGGGCCGGCCTCGATCGAGGGCTTCTTTGACGAGGCCATCGCCGCCGCCGGGGTGGCCGAGCAGATGCGGCTGGCGGGGCCGGTCGATGCCGCGGTGATCGCCTGCTTTGGCGACCCGGGCCTGGATGCCGCGCGCGAGGTCTGCCAGGGCCCGGTGCTGGGCATTGCCGAGGCCGCGTTCCATGTGGCCTCGATGGTGGCCACCGGCTTCTCGGTGGTGACCACGATGACCCGCACCTGCGTGATCGCCGAACACCTGCTGCAGAAATACGGCCTGGAGCGCCGTTGCCGGGGGGTGCATGGCACCGACATCCCGGTGCTGGCCCTGGAGGACGGCGGCCAGGCCTGCCTGCCGCAGATCGAGGACGCCGCCCGCGAGGCCCTGGCCCGGGACCGCAGCGGCGCCATCGTGCTGGGTTGTGCCGGCATGGCTCAGCTGTGCCAGACCCTGCAGCAGCGCCTGGGGGTGCCGGTCATCGACGGGGTGGCTGCCGCGGTGCGGCTGACGCACAGCCTGCATGTGCTGGGCCTGGGCACCAGCAAGCACGGCGACTATGCGCCGCCGCTGCCCAAGCGCTATGCCGGCTGGGCCGCCGGCCTGGCCTCCCCGACCGGGCGCTGAACACCCGGGCTCGCGAGGCCCCCCAAAAAGAAAGGCCGACCGGGTTGCCCCGGTCGGCCAAGCTGTGTG
>JAYSCA010000189.1:0-5342 GCA_041915165.1 Ideonella sp. | reverse complement strand
CCAGCGCAAGGTCGAGGCCCGCAACTTCGACATCCGCAAGCAGCTGCTGGAGTACGACGACGTCAGCAACGACCAGCGCAAGGTCATCTACCAGCAGCGCAACGAGATCCTGGTCGCCGACAGCCTGCGCGAGCAGATCACCAACCTGCGTCATGCCACGATGACCGAGGTGGTGCGCACCTATGTGCCGGCCGACAGCCTGGAAGAGCAGTGGGACCTGCTGGGGCTGGAGAAGACGCTGCGCGACGAGTGGCAGCTGGAGGTGCCGCTGGTGACCCTGGTCGAGGCCAGCGACAGCATCACCGACGAGGAGGTGCTGGAGAAGGTGCTGGCCGCGGCCGACGCCGCCTTCCAGGCCAAGCTCGACCTGGTGGGCGAGGAGCAGTTCAAGCCCTTCGTGCGCATGGTGCTGCTGCAGTCGATCGACACCCACTGGCGCGAGCACCTGGCCGCGCTGGACTACCTGCGCCAGGGCATCCACCTGCGCGGCTACGCCCAGAAGAACCCGAAGCAGGAGTACAAGCGCGAGGCCTTCGAGCTGTTCGCGCAGCTGCTGGACGTGGTCAAGATGGAAGTCACCCGCGTGCTGATGACCGTGCGCGTGCAGACCCAGGAACAGGTCAGCGAGGCGGCCGAGGCCCTGGAAGACCAGGTCGAGCGGCTCAGCAACGTCAGCTACACCCATCCGACCGAGGATGGCGGTGTCAGCGCCGACCCCGAGACCCCCGCACCGCCGCCGGCCGGCGACATGCCGCGCGTGGGTCGCAACGACCCCTGCCCCTGTGGCAGCGGCAAGAAGTACAAGTCCTGTCACGGCCGTCTGGCCTGACCGGCCGGCCCCCGGGGCCGTTTCCGTTTCACCGGCCCCGCCGCGCCCCAGGCCCGGCGGGGTTCTTCTTTCAGGGATAGAGCGACGTGTTCAAGAACCTCATCGTCTACCGCATCGGCCCCGAGTGGGTGCCGGATCTGGTCACGGCCGAGCAGGCGCTGGCCAAGGAGCCCTTCGTGGCCTGCGCGCCGTCGCAGCCACTGTCGCTGGGCTGGGTGCCGCCGCGGGGCATCGAGCATGCGCCCTTCATCGAGTCGGTCGGCGGCCAGTGGCTGGTCAAGCTGAAGATCGAGCAGAAGATGCTGCCGTCCTCGGTGATCAAGCGGCGCACCGATGAAATTGCGGCCCAGATCGAGCAAACCACCGGCCGCAAGCCGGGCAAGAAGCAGAGCAAGGAGCTGAAGGAACAGGCCATGCACGAGCTGCTGCCGATGGCCTTCACCAAGCAGGGCCACCTGCAGGCCTGGATCGACCCGCAGCGCCGCCTGATGATGGTGGATGCCGGCAGCACCAAGCGGGCCGAGGCGGTGGTCACGCCGCTGGTGAAGGCCTGGGAACACTTTGCCCTGCGGCCTCTGCAGACCCGGCTCTCGCCCGCGGTGGCGATGGCGGCCTGGCTGACCGCGGGCGAGGCGCCGGCGGGCTTCAGCATCGACCGCGAGTGCGAGCTGAAGTCCCAGGACGAGATGAAGTCGGTGGTGCGCTACGCCCGCCACGCGCTGGACATCGACGAGGTGCGGGAGCACATCGCCCAGGGCAAGGTGCCGACCCGCCTGGCGCTGACCTGGGCCGGCCGCGTGGGCTTCACGCTGACCGAGCAGGGGGTGATCCGCAAGCTGGCCTTTGAGGACGTGGTGTTCGAGGGCCGCCAAGGCTCGGCTGACCGGCCCGAAGAGGCCTTCGACACCGATGTGGCGATCGCCACCGGCGAGCTGTGCCAGCTGATCCCGGATCTGGTGGAAGCCCTGGACGGCGAGTTGCAGCCGGGCGAATTGCCGGCCGATCTGGCGCCGGCCACTCCCGCCCCGGTGGCTGCTCCCGCACCGGCCCCTGCTGCTGCTGCCGCCCCGGCTGACGACACCCCGCCCTGGGCCTGAGCGGGCACGCTTCTTGTGAGGGGCGTGGGATGATCCGGCCCTGAGATGAACGCCCCGCTGCCCCCCGCTGCCACCCCGTCCTCGCCCCCTGCGTCGCAGCAGGTGGTCAAGATCCGGCGCGACTACAACCTGTGGGTGGTCAGCGAGACCATGGAGGACTACGCGCTGCGTTTCACGCCGCGTTCCTTCCGCAAATGGTCCGACTGGCGGGTGGCCAACACGGCGTTCGGCGCGGCGTCCTTCCTGGTGCTGGAGGCCGTGGGGGCCACGCTGCTGGTGCGCTACGGCTTCGTCAACGCCTTCTGGGCCATCCTGGCCACCGGGCTGATCATCTTCCTGGCCGGCTGGCCGATCAGTGTCTATGCCGCCCGCCATGGCGTGGACATGGACCTGCTGACCCGCGGCGCGGGCTTCGGCTACCTGGGCTCGACGATCACCTCGCTGATCTACGCGAGCTTCACCTTCATCTTCTTCGCCCTCGAAGCGGCGGTGATGGCCTATGCGCTGGAGCTGGCCTTCGACATCCCGCCTGCCTGGGGTTACCTGGTCTGTGCGCTGGCGGTCATCCCGCTGGTGACCTACGGGGTCACCAACATCAGCCGTCTGCAGGTGTGGACCCAGCCGCTGTGGCTGGCCATGCTGGTGCTGCCCTATGTCTATGTCTTCCGCGAGAACCCCGGCCTGATCGACGGCCTGGTGCGCTATGCCGGCGAGGGCGGGCAGGATGGCCAGTTCCAGCTGCAGGCCTTCGGCGCCGCGATGACGGTCGGCGTGGCCCTGATCACCCAGATGGGCGAGCAGGTGGACTACCTGCGCTTCATGCCCGAATGCCGGCCCGGCCAGCGCCTGCGCTGGTGGACGGCGGTGCTGGTGGGCGGGCCGGGCTGGGTGCTGCCGGGGGTGCTGAAGATGCTGGGTGGCGCGCTGCTGGCCTACCTGGCCATTGGCCACATGGTGCCGGTGGAGCGGGCGGTGGACCCGAGCCAGATGTACCTGGCCGCCTACGAGTTCGTCTTCCCGCACTACGGGGTGGCGGTGGCGGCCACGGCGCTGTTCGTCATCGTCTCGCAGCTCAAGATCAATGTCACCAACGCCTACGCCGGCTCGCTGGCCTGGTCGAACTTCTTCTCCCGCGTCACCCACAGCCACCCGGGCCGGGTGGTGTGGATGGTCTTCAACACCCTGATCGCGCTGATGCTGATGGAGCTGGACGTGTTCCAGGCCTTGGGCGGCGTGCTGGGGCTGTTCTCCAACATCGCGATCAGCTGGATCATGGCGGTGGTGGCCGATCTGGTCATCAACAAGCCCCTGGGCTGGAGCCCGCCGGGCATCGAGTTCCGCCGCGCCTACCTGCACGATGTGAACCCGGTCGGCGTCGGTGCCATGGCCCTGGCCTCCACCCTGTCGATCGCGGCCCACCTGGGCGCTTTCGGACCGATGGCGCAGGCGTTTTCGGCCCTGATCGCTTTGGTGACCGCGCTGGTGGCCTCGCCATTGATCGCCTGGGCCACGCAGGGGCGTTACTACCTGGCCCGCCAGCCCGAGCCGGTGCCGGCGGCCGCGCCGGGCCTGGCCGATGGGGAGGGCAGCTACCGCCGTCTGCAGCGCTGCGTGGTCTGCGAGCGCGACTACGAAACCGAGGACATGGCGCGCTGCCCCGCCTATGGGGGCTTCATCTGCTCGCTGTGCTGCACGCTGGAGGCCCGCTGCGCCGACCAGTGCAAGCCGCAGCCGCGGTTGGTCGATCGCATCTGGGCCGGCTGGAAGCAGCTCCTGCAGCGCCTGCTGCCGCGGCGGCTGGCGCCCCAGGTGGACACCGGCCTGGGCCAGTACCTGCTGCTGATGGGTTGCATCGTGCCGGCGCTGGCGGCCTTGTTCGGTCTGCTCTATCACCAGGAGGTGAAGGTGCTGACCGAGCGCGGGGCCCAGTTCGTGCCGGTGCTGGAGCCCTCGCTGCGGGCCGGCTTCATCAAGGCCTACGCCGCCTTGCTGCTGGTGGCCGGCGTGGTGGCCTGGTGGGTGGTGCTGGCGCACAAGAGCCGGCAGGTGGCCCAGGAAGAGACGCAGCGCCAGACCGAGGCGCTGATGCGCGAAATCGATTCCCACCGCCAGACCGACCTGGCGCTGCAGGCCGCCAAGCGCGCGGCCGAGACGGCCAACCAGGCCAAGACGCGCTACATCACCTCCATCAGCCACGAACTGCGCACGCCGCTCAACAGCATCCTGGGTTATGCCCAGCTGCTCGAAGAGGACGCGGCGATGCCGGCCCACCGGCGCCATGCGGTGTCGGTCATCCGCCGCGGTGGCGACCACCTGCTGGGCCTGATCGAAGGCACGCTGGACCTGGCGCGCATCGAGGGCGGCAAGCTGACGCTGGACCGCAAGCCGATGCGCTTTCGCGACTGCATGACCGAGATTGCCGGCCTGTTCGAGCTGCAGGCGGCGGCCAAGGGCATCGGCTTTCGGGCCGAGCTGGCAGTGGACCTGCCCGAGGTGGTGCGGGCCGATGAGCGCCGCCTGCGGCAGATCCTGATCAACCTGCTGGGCAACGCGGTGAAGTTCACCAGCCACGGCGAAGTGGTGTTTCGCGTCCACTATGCGCGCGAGATGGCCCGCATCGAGATCATCGACTCTGGCCCCGGCATGCAGCCGGCCGAGCTGGAGCGCGTCTTCGAGCCCTTCGCGCGGGGCTCCTCGGCCAGCACGGCTGCGGCCGGGGGCACCGGCCTGGGCCTGACCATCAGCAAGATGCTGACCGACCTGATGGGCGGCGAGATGACCGTGCGCAGCACGCCCGGACAGGGCAGCACCTTCGGGCTGCGCCTGTTCCTGCCCGCCCTGCCGGCGGACACGCCCAGCGCCACCGGGGCGCCTGTCTCCGCCCGCAGCGGCTACGCCGGGCCACGCCGCACCATCCTGGTGGTGGACAACGAAGAGGCCGACCGCACGCTGCTGGTGGACCTGCTGCAGCCGCTGGGCTTCGTCATTGAGCAGGCGGCCTCCGGCGAGGAATGCCTGCAGCGCCTGGCCACGCTGCGACCCGACGCGATCTTTCTCGACCTGGCGATGCCGGGCATCGACGGCTGGGAGACCTTGCGCCGCATCCGTGCCCAGGGGCTCAGTCAGGCCGCGGTGGCCATCATCTCGGCCAATGCCTTTGACAAGGGGCTGGACAACGACCTGGGGCTGCCGGCCAGCGACTTCCTGGTCAAGCCGGTGCGCCTGGTGGAGCTGCTGGACTGGCTGGGCAGCCACCTGGGCTTGACCTGGCTGCTGGCCGGGGCCACGGCCCAGGCGGTCCCCGGTCGCCCGGCGTCCTTGCCTCCGTCGGCGGCCGTGGTGGGAGGGGGAACCGCCGGCCCGCTGCCGCCGGTCGGACAATTGGAGGCCCTGCGCGAAGTGGTGGCTCTGGGCTA
>JAYSCA010000188.1:0-5406 GCA_041915165.1 Ideonella sp. | reverse complement strand
CCGCGCTGCTGCAGGCGGTGGCCGGGCGGCTGCGGCAGGCGACCGCGCCGCGCGCGGTGGTGCGGCCCCGTGTGGCCGACGCCGACGGACGCTGGCAGCCGGGGCACCCGGTGGGTTTCGGGCCGGGCTGGCGGGACGCGCTGCTGGGCCTGCAGGCCGCGCCCGGCGCGCGGGCCCTGGTGGCCCAGGCCCAGGCCGACGACACCCTGCAGTGGCTGGACACGACCGACCGGGGCTGTGTGCAGGATGTGGACACGCCGGCGGCCCTGGCGGCCGCCGAAGCCTGGCTGCGCCGCGAGGGGCGGCGCGCTGGGGCGCAGAGAGGATGACGATGCTGCTGCACAAGGTCGATGTCGACCGCTGTGAAACCTGGACCCGTTACCGCCCGGGGCTGTGCGACCGCTGCGCGGCCCACTGCTGCACCATGCCGGTGGAGGTGCGCCTGGCGGACCTGGTGCGGCTGGGCTGGGTCGACCCCTTCGAGGCCGAGCACGAGGCGCCCAAGCAGATCGCCCGCCGCCTGCAGAAGGCCGGCCGGGTGGACCATTTCAACGGCAAGCATGAGATCTTCACGCTGGCGCGGCGGGCCAGCGGGGACTGCGCCCTGCTGGACGCCCAGACCCGCCGTTGCACGGTCTACGCCCAGCGGCCGGACACCTGCCGCAAACACCCCCAGGTCGGCCCCAAGCCGGGCCACTGCCCGTTCGGCCCCCGCGCCGAATGAGCCCGCGGCCGACGGCGGACTGCGGTGCTGTCCTACACCGGCCAGCGGGCGTCTTGCCCTAGACTGGCGGTATGAACATGAAGTCCATCCTCCAGTTCGCGGGGGCCGCCGCTCTGGCCGCTGCAGCGCTGTCGGCGCAGGCCGGTACCAATGTCGGCGTTTCCATCAGCGTGGTCCAACCGGGCGTCTATGGACGCATCGACATCGGCAACACGGCGCCACCGCCGGTGGTCTATGCCCAGCCGATGGTCATCGCCCCGGGCCCGGTGGCGGTGGTGCAGCGGCCGATCTACCTGTATGTGCCGCCGGGCCACCAGAAGCACTGGGGCAAGTACTGCGGCCGCTACAACGCCTGCGGCCAGCCGGTGTACTTCGTGCAGGAGCGCTGGGTGCGGGACCGCTATGACGAGCGCCGCAACGGCCCGCCGCAGCGCGGTGGCGACTGGGACCATGGGCGTGACGACGGTCCGGGCCATGGCAACGGCAACGGCAACGGCCATGGACATGGCCGGGGGCATGACAAGCACTGACGACCGATCGGTGGCCTCAGACCGGACCCACAGCCCCACCTGGGGCTGTGTTCATTTGGCGCGCCACACCCGGCAGGACCGGGTCCCGGTCGGGCTGGCGGCGCCCGGCGAGGCGCCCGCCTCCATCGGCTCGGTCGAGCGCACGCACCTGGCCTGGCTGCGTGACACCGGCTGGGCGCTGGCCGAGGGGCCGGCCGGCCTGGTGCTGACCCTGCCGCGCGACGGGCGCGATGCCGCGCTGGCCGCCTTCCATGGCCGGCTGCGCGACGCGGGCGTGATCCGCGCCTGGCGTGACGAACCCTATCCGCTGCTGGACGCGCAGGGCCGGCTGCAGGCCGTGATCGAGCGCGCGTCCGCCCGCTTCTGGGGGTGTCTGACCTTTGGCGCCCATTGCAACGGCTATGTGCGGGGGCCGGACGGCCGGCCCAGCCACCTGTGGGTGGCCCGGCGGGCGGAGGACAAGCCCACCGACCCCGGCCGGCTGGACAACCTGATCGGCGGCGGCGTGCCCTACGGCCAGACCCCGCGCGAGGCCCTGCTGCGCGAGGCCTGGGAAGAGGCTGGCCTGACCCCGGACCAGATGGCCGGCATCACCCGCGGCCGGGTGATCGAGCTGTGCTGCGACATCCCCGAGGGCCTGCAGCGCGAATGGCTGCACGTCTATGACCTGGCCCTGCCCCCCGGGCTGCAGCCGGTGAACCAGGACGGCGAGGTGGCCTGGCACCGCCTGATGCCGGTGGCCCAGGCGCTGGACCATGCGGCCCGGGGCGACATGACCGTCGACGCGGCGCTGGCGACACTGGACTTCGCGCTGCGCCACGGGCTGTTGCCCACCGCCGAGGCGGCCGCCCTGGCCGAGGCGACGGCGGCGCTGTGGGTGGCGCCGGAGCGCGCCGAACGCATCGATCCCCCGGTCCCGGCGACCGTCTGAGCGCGCCGTCGTTCAGAAAAACTGCATCATTGCCTTCAAGTGGGCTGAACCGCAGGGCCTTCCGTCCTGCCGACACTGGGTGACATCGAATCCACGCGAACCGACCCCACCGGGCTGCTCGCACGAGGTCACGCATGTCTTCCGTTTCCACCTCCATCCCGTCGACGGGCCGCTACACCGGCCCCGCGATCTGGCTGCACTGGCTGATGGCCCTGCTGATTGCCGGGGTCTTCTTCCTGGGCCTCTACATGGCCGACCTGCCGATGTCGCTGACACGGCTGAAGCTTTTCAACTACCACAAGTGGGCCGGCGTGATCGTGCTGGCCCTGGCGGTGCTGCGCCTGGTCTGGCGCCTGACGCACCAGCCGCCCGCCGACGTGCCGATGCCCGGCTGGCAGCGTCTGGCGGCCCACGGCATGCACCACCTGCTGTACGGGCTGTTCTTCGCGGTGCCGCTGGTGGGCTGGGCCTACAGCTCGGCTGCGGGCTTCCCCATCGTGCTGTTCGGCGTGCTGCCCCTGCCCAGCTTTGTGGCCAAGAACGCCGAGCTGGCCCAGCTGATCAAGCCCTGGCATGAAACCCTGGCCTGGACGATGGCCCTGCTGGTGGTGATGCACGCCGGCGCGGCCCTCAAGCACCAATTCATCGACAAGGACGGCCTGCTCAACCGCATGCGTCCTGGCCGCGGCTGAGCGTCACCCGCCCGCCGCGCGACATCCCCGACATCTCCCACAGGAGTTCACACCATGATCCGTTCGTTCATTGCCCCCGTGCTGCTGGCCTCGACCGTGTTGGCGGCGCCGGCCTTCGCCCAGCAAAAGGTGGTCCCCGCCCAGAGTGAGATTTCTTTCACCTCGCACCAGATGGGCGTGCCGGTGGACGGCAAGTTCCGCAGCTGGACCGCGCAGATCAGCTTCGACCCGAAGAAGCCGGAAGCGGGCAAGGTCAGCTTCGCCATCGACACCGGCAGCGCCAGTTTCGGCGTGCCGGAGACCGACGCCGAGGTGCCCAAGGCGCCCTGGTTCAACGTCGCCAAGTTCCCCAAGGCCACCTTCCAGTCCACCGCCATCAAGGCCACCGGCAAGGGCCAGTACGCGGTGAGCGGCCAGCTGACCGTGAAGGGCGCGACCCAGAGCGTCGTCGTGCCCGTGGTCCTGAAGCAGGCCGGCACCACCACCACCGCCACCGGCACCTTCACCCTCAAGCGCCTGGACTTCAAGATCGGTGAAGGCGAATGGGCCGACACCGCCACCGTGGCCAACAACGTCGAAGTGCACTTCAAGCTGGCCGTGACCGGCATGGCGGCACTCTGAGCTTCTTTCTGCAGCCGGAACTTCCGGACCTTCTTTCGTTCAACCCCCTTGAAACCCCCTGAGGAACACACCATGAAGATCTCGCTGATCGCTGCGGCCGCTGCCGCTCTGCTGGCCACCGCCGCCCAGGCCGAGCCGGTCACCTACAAGCTGGACCCCACCCACACCTACGCCACCTTCGAGATCGCCCACTTCGGCACCTCGACCAACCGCGGCCGCTTCGACAAGAAGGAAGGCTCGGTCGTGCTGGACAAGGCCGCCAAGTCCGGCAAGGTGGATGTGACGATCGACATGACCTCGATCGACTCCGGCTACGACGCCTTCAACAAGCATCTGCAGAGCGCTGAGATCTTTGACGCGGCCAAGTACCCGACCGCCCAGTTCGTCGGCGACAAGTTCAGCTTCAACGGTGACAAGGTCACCGAGATCGCCGGCCAGCTGACCCTGCACGGCAAGACCAACCCGGTCACGCTGAAGGCGCTGAACTTCAACTGCTACATGAACCCGATGGTCAAGCGTGAAGTGTGCGGTGGCGACTTCGAAGCCACCGTCGTGCGCAGCCAGTACGGCATCGACTACGGCCTGAACTGGGGCTTCCCCGACGCCGTGCGCGTCGTGATCCAGGTCGAAGGCGTGAAGCAGTAAGCCGCCACCCCCTTTTTGATTGTCCTATCGTCGTTCCCACGACGATCTGGGCGGTGCTCCTCACGGGGCGCCGCCCTTTTTTGTGTCTTCAGGACTTGGAGGCCAGCTGGAAGTGCTCCACCACGGGCGGGGCAGCGAAGAAGGGGCCGACGATGCCTCGCCAGGCCGTGAAGGCCGGCGATTCGCGGAAGCCCACCGTGTGGTCCTCCAGCGTGTCCCAATAGATCATCAGCACGAAGCGCTCGGGCGTCTCGATGCAGCGGTTGAGCTTGTAGCCGTTGAAGCCCTTGGCGGTACTGATGGCTTCGGCCACACCGCGCGCCACGGCAGCCTCGAAGGCGGCCTGCTGGCCCGGGGCGATGCGGAAGTCGGCAATCTCCAGAATCATGGACAGTCTCCTCGTGACAGAGGCCGGCAGTGTGCCATCCCGGCCTGGGCGATCGGGCCAGGGGATAATTCCGGTTTTCCCGCCGGGTTGTCGCCAGGAGTGAGTCGTGAACCGTCCCGAAGCCGTGAACATGCCGTTGAATTCCGAGGAAGAGGGCGCGCTCGACCACACCCAGGACACGACGCGCGTCGATGACCTGCGCATCGGCGCCGTGCGGCCGCTGATCTCGCCGGCTCTGCTGCAGGACGAGATGCCGCTCACGCGCAAGTCCGAGGCGGTGGTGGAGCGCAGCCGGGCCGACATCGCCCGTGTGCTGGCCGGCGAGGACGACCGTCTGGTGGTGGTGGTGGGGCCGTGCTCCATCCACGACCATGAACAGGCCCTGGCCTATGGCCAGAAGCTGCGCGTGTTGCGCGAAGAGTTGGCCCAGGACCTGGTCATCGTGATGCGGGTCTACTTCGAGAAGCCGCGCACCACGGTGGGCTGGAAGGGTTTCATCAACGACCCGCGCCTGGACGGCAGCTTCCGCATGAACGAAGGCCTGCGCAAGGCGCGCCGCCTGCTGCTGGACCTGACCGCGATGGGGCTGCCGGCCGGCACCGAGTTCCTGGACCTGCTCTCCCCACAGTACATCTCCGACCTGGTGAGCTGGGGGGCGATCGGCGCCCGCACCACCGAGAGCCAGACCCACCGCCAGCTGGCCTCGGGCCTGTCCTGCCCGGTCGGCTTCAAGAACGGCACCGATGGCGGCGTGAAGGTGGCGGCCGACGCCGTGGTGGCCGCGGCCGCGCCGCATGCCTTCATGGGCATGACCAAGATGGGCCAGGCGGCGATCTTCGAGACCCGCGGCAACACCGACTGCCACGTGATCCTGC
>JAYSCA010000187.1:0-5426 GCA_041915165.1 Ideonella sp. | reverse complement strand
GCACCTCGCTGACCCGCCCCACGGGCTGCGAGTACATCGACGCCGGCTCCGTCAGCTCGACGGCCACCACCTGGCCGGTCGTCGCATTGGCAATGCCGTTCTTCGGAATCAGGATGTCCTGGCCATAGCGCTTGTCTTCCGGGGCCACCAGCCAGACCCCGTTCTCGAACAGCAGCCGACCGATGATCGGCGCCTTGCGGCGCTCCAGGATGTCCAACACGCGCCCTTCGGGCCGCCCCTTGCGGTCCAGCCGCAGGATGCGCACCCGCACCCGGTCGCGGTGCAACACGGCCCGCATCTCCTGTGGCGAGAGGTAGATGTCCCCCTCCCCATCGTCCCGACGGACAAAGCCGTGTCCATCCCGGTGCCCCAACACGATGCCTTCGACATCACCCAGCAGCGCGCCGGTCTGCGCGCCGGCACTTGTGTTTTGTTTTGCTTTAATGGTATAGTCCTATCTTTCGCTTTACCGCCAACCCGAACGGGTCGACGTTGAAGCCACAAATCCTGAAATGCCCAGGTGGCGGAATTGGTAGACGCACTAGTTTCAGGTACTAGCGGGTAACTCCGTGGAGGTTCGAGTCCTCTCCTGGGCACCAAGAATAACGAGAAATTCTCGGATGTTCTTCTTTCGAAGGCCGGCACGATGTGTCGGCCTTTTGTTTTTCTGCTTTTCGTGGTTTTTGTGGCTTACGTGGATGTGGCTTGCGTGAAGCGCATCACCCGGCTGCCCCACAGGGGGTGACAGCCGGGCGAATGCCACGGTCAGATCGCGTGCTTGCGTTCCAGACCCTCGGGACGCATGGTGTCGTACTCTTCGAAGGGCTGGTGGATCCAGGGGCTGGTGACCAGTTCTTCGATGTAGTAATCGGGCTTGTAGGTCGACACCGACTTGGTCCAGATCACGGCCGAACGCAGTTCGGCGATCTGCGGCATGCCGCGCAGCCGCTCCACCACCGCCTTCAGCGTCTCACCCGAATCGGCCAGGTCGTCCACCAGCAGCACGCGGCCGGCCAGTTCGCCCTTGGGCATGGTGATGTACTTGGCCATGTCCAGACGGCCCTGGATGGTGCCCGACTCTGCCCGGTACGAGCTGGTGGACATGATGGCCAGCGGCTTGTCAAAGACACGCGACAGCACGTCGCCCGGCCGCATGCCGCCACGGGCCAGACACAGAATTTGATCAAACTGCCAGCCGGAATGGTGCACCTTCAAGGCCAAGCGCTCAATCAGCAGGTGGTACTCGTCCCAGGACACGTAAAGATGCTTGCCGTCGTCGGTGAGCATGGGTTCTCCAATCTATCAGGGTGCAGGTGCGGGCGCCGGGTGGGCGCTCAGACCTTGTAGGGGTGGCGCAGCAGGATGGTGTGGTCGCGGTCGGGGCCAGTCGACACCATGTCCACCGGGGCGCCGATGAACTCCTGCACCCGCTCCAGGTAACGGCGGGCGTTGAGCGGCAGGTCATCCCAGCGGGTCAGACCGAAGGTGCTGCCTTCCCAGCCCGGGAAGGTCTCGTACACCGGCTCGCAGGCGGCGATGTCGTCCGCATCCAGCGGCAGGATGTCGATTTCCTGCCCGTTCAGGCGGTAGCCGGTGCAGACCTTGATCTCCTTCAGGCCGTCCAGCACGTCCAGCTTGGTGATGCACAGGCCGGAGATGCCGTTGATGATGATCGCGCGCTTGAGCGCGGCGGCATCCAACCAGCCGCAACGGCGGGCACGGCCGGTCACCGTGCCGCGCTCGGCGCCCACGGTGGACAGGTGATGACCCACGGTGCCCTCGGCCTGGATGTCCAGCTCGGTCGGGAACGGGCCCGATCCCACGCGGGTGGTGTAGGCCTTGGTGATGCCCAGGATGTAGTGCAGCATCTGCGGGCCCAGGCCCGAACCGGCCGCCGCATTGCCAGCCACGCAGTTGCTGGAGGTGACGTAGGGGTAGGTGCCGTGGTCGATGTCGAGCAGCGTGCCCTGTGCGCCTTCGAACAGCAGGTTCTGACCGGCCAGATGCGCCTTGTGCAGTGCATAGCCCACGTCGGCCAGCATCGGGCGCAGCACCTCGCCCATGGCCATGGCCTGATCGAAGATCGGCTGGAAGGCCAGCTCGTCGGCCTTCAGATAGCCCTTGAGGACGTAGTTGTGCAGTTCCAGCAGCTCGCGCAGCTTGGCCGCGAAGCGCTCGGGGTGCTTCAGATCCTGCACGCGCAGCGCGCGGCGGGCCACCTTGTCCTCATAGGACGGGCCGATGCCCTTGCAGGTGGTGCCGATCTTGCCGGCACCGCTGCTCTCCCGCAGGGCCTCGCGGGCCTTGTCCACGGCCACGTGGAACGGCAGGATCAGCGGGCAGGATTCGCTGATGTACAGGCGCGAACGCACCTCCAGGCCGATCTTTTCCAGGCGCTCGATCTCACCCAGCAGGTGGGTCGGGTCCACCACCACACCGTTGCCGATATAGCAGGCCACCCCTTCGCGCATGATGCCCGAGGGGATCAGCTGCAGCGCGGTCTTCACGCCCTTGATGACCAGCGTGTGGCCCGCGTTGTGGCCGCCCTGGAAGCGGACCACGCCCTGAGCATGGTCCGTCAGCCAATCCACGACCTTGCCCTTGCCCTCGTCACCCCACTGGGTGCCGACGACGACGACGTTGCGCCCGCGCGCGAATGTGTTGCCTTGTTGCATGGCGTTCTAGCGATTCAAAAAAAACGGGATGTGCAGCAGGGAGCGCTCACAGCGCACGCACCTGCCAACGGCCATCGACCAGGCTGAGCGCCCGGTCGCAATCGAATTCCTGGGTTTCCTGCTCGTGCCCGGGCAGCACGCAAACCACGGTCTCGCCCTGTTGCCGCAGCTGACGGATGGCGTTACGCAGCGCATCATCCTCGGCCCAGGGGGCCCGGATGGCAGCACGTACGCGACCGGCCGGCACCAGCGCGGCCAGGTTCTTCAGGTCGATGACGCTGAAGCCCACGGCGGGCCGGTTGCGGCCGAACACGGCACCGATCTCGTCGTAGCGCCCCCCGCGCACCAGCGCATCGGCCGAGCCGGCGCCGTAGATCGCGAAGCGCACGCCGCTGTAGTAGGCGTAGCCGCTCATGTCGGACAGGTCGAAGCCCAGTTGGACCTCGGGGTTGGAGCGCCGCAGATGGCGCGCCAGCCAGGCGAGATCATCCAGGGCGGCCTGAATGGGGCCCCGCGCCGGCAGCAGCGCGCGTGCCTGTTCCAGCACCTCGTCGCCACCATAGAGGTCCAGCAAGGCCACCAGGCCTTCGCGGGTCTCGGCCGGACAACGGGTCGCCAAGGCACGCACGGCGCTGCCGTCCTTGGCGGTCAAGGCCGCCACCAGTTCGGTCAGGGCTTCGCTGTCCAGCAGCGACCCGGCCAGCACCGACCGCACGATGCGGGCATCGCCCAGGTCGATGGTCAGTTGCGGCACCCCCGCGGCCTTCAGGCCGTCGAGCGCCAGCTCTTGCACTTCCAGTTCGGCCTCCAGGCCGGCATGGCCGAAGATTTCGGCACCGAACTGCAGCGGTTCACGCGTGGCGTAGAGACCCGCCGGGCGGGTGTGCAGCACTGGCCCGCAGTAGCACAGCCGGGTCACGCCCTGGCGGTTCAGCAGGTGGGCGTCGATGCGGGCTGCCTGCGGCGTGGTGTCGGCGCGCAGGCCCAGCGTGCGGCCACTGAGCTGATCGACCAGCTTGAAGGTCTTCAGATCCAGCTCACGACCAGTGCCAGACAGCAGGGAGTCCAGATGCTCCAGCAGCGGGGGCATCACCAGTTCGAAACCGTAGCCGCGCGCCAGGTCAAGCCATTGGCGGCGCAACTCCTCAATGCGTCGAGCCTCGGCGGGCAGGACATCAGCAATATGCTCTGGCAGCAGCCAAGCAGAGGACATGAAATGGCACCGGGGTTAAAAGCAGCATTGTACAGACCCTGGCAGGGCCTGACATGCCGACGGACTCAGCCCGCCAGCCCCCAGAGCAGCAAGGCAGCCAGGCCCAGTACCAGGCTGAGCAGCCCCAGAAAGCGGATCTGGCCATCGCTGAGCTGCGTGGCCCTCTCGAAGATGGCGCGCCAGCGCTGAGGGCTCAGGAAGGGCAGCAAGCCCTCCATCACCAGCATCAGGCCCAGGGCGGTCCAGAACAGATCACCCATGCGCGCGCTCCTTCAGCTCACTTGTGCTTGGCAGCCCCACCGGCGGCGGCACCACTGCCGCGCATCGCCTTGAAGAAGTCCGAGCTCGGATCGACCACCATCACGTCGCTCTTGCTGTGGAAGCTGGTCCGGTAAGCCTCCAGGCTGCGGTAGAACTGGGCGAATTGCGGGTCCTTGCCAAAGGCCTCGCCATACAGCGCAGAGGCCTGAGCATCGCCCTCACCCTTGATCTTCTGGGCATCCCGGTAGGCTTCGGCGATGATCACCTCGCGCTGCCGGTCGGCATCGGCACGGATCTTCTCGCCTTCAGCTTGACCTTGCGAACGCAACTCGTTGGCCACCTGCTTGCGCTCGGACTCCATGCGCCGGTAGACCGAATCGGTGATGTTGGCCACGAAGTCCACGCGTTTGATGCGCACGTCCAGGATCTCGATGCCGAAGGAGTTGGCCTCTTCCACCAACCGGGCCTTGACGTCGTTCATGACCTTTTCACGCGCGGTGGCCAGTACCTCGCCCACGGTGCGCTTGGTCACCTCCTCGTTGAAGGCGGCCTGCACCACTGGGCTCAACCGATTTTCCAGGATGCGGATGTCCGTACCGTTGTTGCGGATGAACTGACGCGGCTCACGGATGCGCCACTTCACCAACCAGTCGATCACCAGGCTCTTCTTCTCCGCCGTGAAGATCGGACGGCTTTCCGGGCTGTCCAGAGTCTGAATGCGACGGTCCAGGAACACCACATTCTGGAACGGCGGCGGCAGCTTGAACTTCAGCCCCGGCTCGGTGATGACCTCCCGGATCTCACCCAGCGCGTAGACCACCGCCACCTGGCGTTGATCGACCACGAACATCATCGAGGCAGCCAACATCAGGGCCACCAGGACGCCCCCTACCAACAGTGCAATGCGATTCATCGTGTTCTCGTCCTGGAGGGGCTCAACGGGTTTCCCGGTCACGGCTGCGGGCGCCATCCCGACTGCGGGCATCCTGCCCATTGCTGTCCGGCAAGGTCACGGCCGGCGCCGCCGGTGCGGTGCTGGCCCCCGCCGGAGCCGCGGCCCCGCTGGCCGACTGCTGCACGATCTTGTCCAGCGGCAGGTAGAGCAGCGGCGAAGAGGCCTTGGCATCCACCATCACCTTGGTGACGCTCGAGTAGACCTCGCGCATCGTGTCGGTGTAGAGCCGATCGCGGGTGACGCCAGGCGCCCTTTGGTACTCGCGGTACACCGACAGGAAGCGCTGCGAATCGCCCTCCGCCTGGGCCACCACTCGGGCCTT
>JAYSCA010000186.1:0-5454 GCA_041915165.1 Ideonella sp. | reverse complement strand
CACCGCCCCCTTCGAATCCGACCCGCCGGGGGCGCAGGTCAGCTACAACGGCGAAAAGGGCGCGGTGATCGGCACCACGCCGTTCGTGAAGACCGTCAACGACCAGTTCGGTTGGTTCAGCGTCTACCGCTTCACCGCCACGCTGGACGGCTACGAGCCTGAAACCATCGAGTTTCCTGAGCGCAGCCCGCTGGACGCGGCCAACGTCGTGCCCGCCACGGTGCAGTTCAAGCTGAAGAAGATCGCGCCCGCAGTGGCCGAGGCGCCTGCTGCGCCGGCCTCGGCGGCCAGCGCCGCCCAGTAACCTGGGCGTCATGGCGGCCCACCTCTCCGGTGGGCCGTGCGGCGTCTCAGACGCCGATGGGCTCCGTGCGGGCCAGCAGCCAGGCCAGCGCGTCCCCGCTCAGCCGGGGGGCCAGGCGTTCACGCACGGTGGCGTGGTAGTCGTCCAGCCAGCCGATCTCATCGGGCCGCAGCAGCGAGAGGTCCAGGCACCGGGTGTCGATCGGGCACAGCGTCAGGGTTTCGAAGCGCAGGTAGTCGCCGAACTCGGTGTGGCCGGCGGGGACGTTGAGCACCAGGTTCTCGATGCGCACGCCCCACTGGCCCGGCCGGTACAGGCCTGGCTCGATCGAGGTGATCATGCCCGGCTGCATCGCCATGTCGGGATGGGGCTGGGTCTTGCTGATCGACTGTGGCCCTTCGTGCACGTTCAGGAAGTAGCCCACGCCGTGGCCGGTGCCATGGCCGTAGTCCAGACCGGCCTCCCACAGCGGTGCGCGGGCCAGCGCGTCCAGCATCGGGCTGAGCGTGCCCAGTGGGAAGTGGGCGCGCGAGAGGTTCATCGTGCCCCGCAGCACGCGGGTGAAGTCCGCCTTCTGGGCCGCCGTGGGCGTGCCGATGGGCCAGACCCGGGTGATGTCCGTGGTGCCGCCGATGTACTGGGCGCCGGAGTCGATCAGCAGCAGGCCGCTGCCCTCGATCACGGCGTGCGCCTCGGGCGTGGCGCGGTAATGCGGCATGGCGCCATTCGCATTGAACCCGGCAATGGTCGGGAACGACAGGCCGACAAAGCCGGGCTGGGCGGCGCGCTCCGCGCTCAGCTTCTCGTCGACCGTGATCTCGGTGATGCGCTCGCCGCGGGCGAGGGCGGCCTCGAACCAGGCGTAGAAGCGGGCCATCGCCACGCCGTCGGCGATCATCGCCTCGCGGACATGGGCCACCTCGGCCTCGGTCTTGCGGCTCTTGGCCAGGGTGCTGGGGTTGATCGCCTCGATCACCTTCACCCCGGCGGGCACGGCCTCGCGCAGGCCCAGCGTGACGCGCTTGGGGTCCACCCACAGCACGGCGTCGGCCGGCAGGGCGGCCAGCCCGGCCGCCGCCTGACCGTAGTCGGCCAGCGTGATGCCATCGGCCGCCAGCGTGGCGGCCAAGGGGGCGGGGATCTTGCCCGCACCGACGTAGAGGGTGGCCGTTCGTGGCGAGACCAGCAGATGGGCCAGGAAGACCGGGTTGTATTCGACGTCCGCGCCGCGCAGGTTGGTGATCCAGGCGATGTCGTCCACCGAGGACACCAGATGGTGCGTGGCGCCCCGGGCCGCCAGGGCATCGCGCAGCGCGGCCAGCTTGGCCCGGCGCGACCGGTCGGCTTCCGGTTGGTCATAGATCGCGGCCGTGGGCAGGCCGGGGCGGTCGTCCCAGGCGGCGGCCAGCGGGTCCCGGTCGGTCACCAGCCGGATGCCGGCCTGCTCCGTGACCTGGCGCAGCTGCTGGGCGGCAGCCAGGCCCAGCACCTGGCCATCCACGGCCAGCGTCTGGCCGGCCTGCACATGCTGGGCGATCCAGTCCAGGTGGTGGGTGGCGGCGCCGGTGGGGATCTTCACCAGCGTGATGCCACTGCCGGCCAGTTCAGCCTCGGCCTGCACCCAGTAGCGGCTGTCCGCGAAGACGGCGGCCTCGTCCAGCGTGACCACCAGCGTGCCCATCGAGCCGGTGAAGCCCGAGAACCACACGCGCCCCTGCCAGTGGGCCGGCAGGTATTCGCTCAGGTGGGGGTCGCTGGAGGGCACCAGCACCGCCTGCAGGCCGGCGGCCCGCAAGGTCTCGCGCAGGCGTTCGATGTGGAGGCGGGCAGGGGGGTGGCGGGTGTCCATGGGTGCGGGTCCGTGACGTGCGGTGGCCCAGGTCGGGCCGGTGCACAGGGCAATGGGGATCGGTCGATTCTAGGAGGCCTGCGCTCAGCTGGCGTCGAGTGGGGGCAGGCCGTGCCGGCGGCGGGCCCGCTCACAGGCGTCGTCGCCCCGGCCCAGCGGGGCCAGCAGGCCAAACTCGCGGCAGGGCGCCGGGCGCCACTCGTAGATGCCGCAGCGCGCGTCGACGCCGACCTGGCCCGAGAGCGCCGCGCAGCGGGGCTGGGCGTGGTCGGTGCCGCGCATGCGGCACAGCGTGTCGTTGAGGGAGACCGTGAGGCCGTCGGGCACGCAGCCGCCCTCGCTCTGCAGCTCCTCGCGGGCAAAGTCCACGCGGAAGCTGGCGCAGCAGGCGCCGCAGTGGGTGCAGGGGTTGTCGTCGGGAAGGCTCATGGAGGGGCCGGGGTGGCTTGCGGGGCACGCACCACGGTGACGGTGCAGTCCGATTCGGCCACCACCTGCGAGGACACACTGCCCAGGTAGCGGCGCAGCGCCGATTGGCCGCGCGCGCCCATCACGATGTGGTCCACCTGGTTGCGGCGGGCGAACTCGACAATGGCGGCGGCGGGGTCGGGTGCCTCCAGCACATGGAAGGTCAGCCGGCCTTCGTCGAACTGCAGGGCTTTGCCGATGGGATGGGCCCAGTGCTTGAGCTGCACCAGCTGCTTCACATGCCGGCTCTGGCCGCTCTTGTCGACGAGATCGTCCATGCCGATGCGCGCGGTGCGCATCACGCTGACACAGGCCAGCCGGGCGCCGGGCTCGGTCTTCAGCAGGCGGGTCACGGTCTGGCGCAGCTGGGTGGTCAGGGCCGGGGTGGCCTCGGTGTCCACCGCGGCCATGATGATCGGGTTGCTGTGCACCTGGCCGGCCACGGTCACCGGCCGCTCCTCGGGCTCGGAGCCCAGCGCGAAGAACCAGCGCCGCAGTCGGGTCAGCGCGGAGGTGCGCTGCAGCTTCTCGGCACGGCGGGTCAGCGGGATCTGGGTAGGGGTCTGCAGTTCCAGCGCGAGCTGGGCGGCGCTTTGGTAGCGCTGCGCCGGGTCCACCTCCAGGCACTTCAGGATCACCTCCTGCAGCCAGGGCGGGCAGTCGGCGCGCAGTGCGCGCGGGGGCACCGGGTCGACGTAGAGGCGCTTGCGCAGGCCACGCACCGAGTTCGGTGCGCCGAAGGGGCGCTCGCCGGTGGTGAGGTGGTAGAGCATCACGCCCAGCGCGAACAGGTCGCTGCGCGGGTCGTTGCGCACGAACTGCACCTGCTCCGGCGACATGTAGGGACCGGTGCCCATCGGCAGCGTGAATTCCTCGTCCAGCAGGTCGGGCAGCTGGTCATGGCGCGACAGGCCGAAGTCCACCAGCACGGCGGTGCCGTCCGGACGGAACAGGATGTTGCTGGGCTTGATGTCCAGGTGCACCACATGCTGGCGGTGCAGGTCGTGCAGCGCGGCCGCCACCCGTTCGGCGATGCCGACGATTTCGTCGAAGGGCAGGGGCGCCTCGTCCAGTCGGGGCCGCAGCGAGGGGCCCGGGATCTGCTCCATCACGATGTAGGGCTGGCGGGTGAAGTCGCCCTTGGCGATGAACTTCGGCACATGCGGCCCCGAGAGGGTCGGCATGATCATGCGCTCGACCTCGAAGCCGACGATGGTGGCCGGGTCCTCGCCGCCCTTGATGCGGGGCACCTTCATGATCAGCGGCAGGGCGTCGGGGTCGTCCAGCGGCGTGCCGTCCTCGGCCATCCGCGTGACCCGCCACAGCGTGGCCATGCCGCCGCGGTGCAGGGCTTCGTCAAGCCGGAAGCTGTCCACCACCTGGCCCACTTTCAGTGGGGCGCTCGGGCCGGTGGGGGTGCCTTCTGCAGGGGGGAAGCTGCCGCTATTGACCATGGACCAGACGCTCCGCCAGACGGGCCGGCAGGCCGGCCTCGAGGATCTTGCGCGCCGCCGTGTCGTGGTCGTAGGGCACGCGGTGGAAGGTCAGCATCTGCTCCGCCAGATCGAACATCGCGTAGCAGGCGGCCGGGTTGCCGTCGCGCGGCTGGCCGGCGGAGCCGGGGATGACCAGCCATTGGCGGATCGGCGGCAGCGGAATGGCCACGCCGGGGGAAGGCACGAAGTCGCCCGCCTTGCCGGTGCCCGAGAGATGGAACAGCCGGGGCTCGTGCATGTGCCCGCAGAAGGTGTAGTGGCAGGGCGTGGCATGCAGGCTGCGCACAGCCTCCAGCCGGCCCTGGATGTACTCCCACTCGGCCGGTGCGAAGGCGTTGGCATGCACGAACAGCATGTCGCCCTCGGTGTGCGAGAGCGGCCGCTCGGTCAGGAAGGCGAGTTGCTCGGGGGACAGCTGGCCGCGCGTCCATTCGACGGCCTGGCGGGCGTCCGGGCGCATCGTGGGCGAGATCTCCGTGGCGACCCCGGCGTCGTGGTTGCCGCCGACGGCGATGGCCCCCTGCGCCACGTAGCGGCGCACCGTGTCGATCACCCAGCCGGGGTCGGCGCCATAGCCGACGTAGTCGCCCAGGAAGGCGTAGCGGCCCGCGCCCTGGGCCTCGGCATGTTCCAGCACGGCCTGCACGGCCTCGCGGTTGGCATGCAGGTCGGTGATCAGGGCCAGCTTCATGGTGTCGTGAGGTCTCCTGGCGGAGACTGTGGCCCAAAGCGCTGACGCCGGACTGATGCCCGGCGTCGTTTCGGCTCGGGATTTACCCGATGCGGCCCAGCAGCAGGTACTCCATCAAGGCCTTTTGCACGTGCATGCGGTTCTCGGCCTCGTCCCAGACCACCGACTGCGGGCCGTCGATCACCTCGGCGGTGACCTCTTCGCCGCGGTGGGCCGGCAGGCAGTGCATGAACAGCGCGTCGGGCTGGGCCACGGCCATCATCTCGGCGTCCACGCACCAGTCGGCAAAGGCCTTGATGCGGGCCTCGTTCTCGGCCTCGTAACCCATGCTGGTCCACACGTCGGTGGTGACCAGGTGGGCACCGCGACAGGCGTCCAGCGGGTTCTTGAACACCTTGTAGCAGCTGGTGTCGCGCACGCCGGCCACGGCCGGGTCCACCTCATAGCCCGAGGGGGTGCTGACGTGGACTGTGAAGCCCAGGATCTCGGCCGCCTGCAGCCAGGTGTTGGCCATGTTGTTGCCATCGCCCACCCAGGCCACCACCTTGCCCTTCAGGCTGTTCAGGTCATAGCCACTGGCGTTCAGCGGCGCGCGGTGCTCCAGGTAGGTCAGCAGGTCGGCCAGGATCTGGCAGGGGTGGAACTC
>JAYSCA010000185.1:0-5499 GCA_041915165.1 Ideonella sp. | reverse complement strand
GCGTGCTGCCCACGCCGCCGGGCGGGCCCGGCGAGCTGCTGGCCCATGTGCGCGCCAGCAAGTCGCCCAAGCCCGGCAGCACCGTGCGCCTGGGCACCGACCACGGCGAAGGCTTCGAGGCCGAGGTGCTGGGCCGCGGTGGCCCCGACGGTTCGCTGTTCCACCTACGCGTGCCGGGCAACCCCTTCGTGCTGCTGGAGACCTACGGCCACGTGCCGCTGCCGCCCTACATCACGCACGACGATGCGCCCGAGGACGAGTCGCGCTACCAGACCGTCTTCGCCGCCCGACCCGGCGCCGTGGCGGCGCCCACCGCCGCGCTGCACTTCGACCAGGGCGTGCTCGATGCGCTGGCCGCCCGCGGCATTGAACGCACCCAGGTCACGTTGCACGTGGGCGCCGGCACCTTCCAGCCGGTGCGCACCGAGAACATCGCCGAGCACAAGATGCACAGCGAATGGTTCGAGGTGCCGCAGGCCACGGTGGATGCCATCGCCCGCACCCGCGCCGCGGGCGGGCGCATCGTCTCGGTGGGCACCACCACGCTGCGCGCGCTGGAATCGGCCGCGGTGCAGACCGGCAGCCGCGAGGGCCTGGACCGGGCCTGCCGGGGCGAGACCGACATCTTCATCACCCCGGGCTTCCGCTTCCGGGTGGTGGACCGGCTGGTGACCAACTTCCACCTGCCCAAGAGCACGCTGATGATGCTGGTGAGCGCCTTTTCCGGCCACGACCACATCATGGCGCTCTACCGCCACGCGGTGGAGGCCCGCTACCGCTTCTTCAGCTACGGCGACGCGATGTTGCTGGACCGCCGCTGAGCACGGGGTAAGCTTGCGGCCTGCTGTGCCACTGCCCACCCTGCCGACTGCCATGACCGCTGCTGCCGCCACCCCGACCACCGCCCTCCCGCTGCTGCGCCTGGGGGCGCTGATGGCCGTGCTGTGGATGGGCGGCGCGCAGGCGGCCGGCCCGGCCATCGACGGCGCCAAGGCCGAGCGTGTGGCCCAGGCGTCGGGCTGTTTCAGTTGCCACCAGATCGACCCGCGTCCGGAGGATGAGGACGAGGGGGACGACGAGGCGGCCGCCACCACCGCCGCGCCGCGCCCGCCGATCGCGCCGGCCTGGCGCAACGTGGCCACCAAGTACCGCCACGACGAGGGCGCGCTGGCTCGGCTGACCCGCACCGTGCTGGGTGGCTCCAACCCCTACGACCCGCACTGGAAGTACCAGGTCACCGGTCTGGCCATGCCGGCCAACCGCATCGCCATCAGCGAGGACGATGCCCGCCTGGTGGTGCGCTGGATCCTGTCGCTGGACGACGCGAACTGAGTTCGGCCGCCCCGGTCGGCGGGCTCAGCCCTCCGGGGGTTCCAGCCAGCCCAGCTGGCCCTGGCCGACCTCGCCCAGCTGGGCCACCAGCGCCTCGCGCGCCCCTTCGACCACGCTGAAGCGCAGCGTCACCAGCGCGCCATGCTGGGCGTCCAGCAGCTCGGCCTGCGCGGCCTCCAGCGTGCGGCGCACCCGGCCCTCCAGCGCATAGGGCACCAGGCAGGCCAGCGTCAGCCGCTTCTGCAGCGGCACCCGCTCGGCCTGCAGCAGCGCCTGGGCCACGCTGTCGGTGTAGGCGCGCACCAGTCCGCCGGCGCCCAGCTTCACCCCGCCGAAGTAGCGCACCACGGTGGCCAGCACGCCTTCCAGTTCCTGGTGGCGCAGCACGTCCAGCATCGGCCGGCCGGCCGTGCCGCCGGGCTCGCCGTCGTCGTTGGCGGCCGACTGGCCACCGGCCAGCAGGGCCCAGCAGACATGGGCGGCGCCGGGGTGCTCGGCCTTCAGCGCGGCCACCCGGGCCTGGGCCGCGGCGCGGTCGGCCATCGGCTCGACACAGCCAAGAAAGCGGCTCTTCTTGATCAGCAGTTCGCTGTGGACGGGGTGGGCGAGGGTGAAGGCCATGACGGGCGAGACGCAGCACGGAGGCCGTGCAATCCGCCACTGTCGCACATCCCTGCCGCCCCGTCGCAGGGGGCCGCGGCTCGGCGACAATCCCGCCCATGCTCCAGTTTGAATTGCTCAAGACCGACGGCCTGGCCCGCCGCGGCCGCCTGACCCTGAACCACGGCGTCGTCGAAACGCCGATCTTCATGCCCGTGGGCACCTACGGCACCGTCAAGGGCGTGCTGCCGAAGTCGCTCTACGACATGGGCGCGCAGATCATCCTGGGCAACACCTTCCACCTCTGGATGCGCCCGGGCCTGGACGTGATGAAGAGCTTTGGCGGCCTGCACGGCTTCGAGCGCTGGAGCAAGCCCATCCTGACCGACTCCGGCGGCTTCCAGGTCTGGAGCCTGGGCGAGATGCGCAAGATCAGCGAGGAGGGCGTCAAGTTCGCCTCGCCGGTCAATGGCGACCGGTTGTTCCTCACGCCCGAGGTCAGCATGCAGATCCAGACCGTGCTGAACTCGGACATCGTGATGCAGTTCGACGAGTGCACGCCCTACGAGACCAAGGGCCACATCACGACCGAAAAGGAGGCCCGCTTCTCGATGGAGCTGAGCCGCCGCTGGGCCCAGCGCTGCATCGCCGAGTTCGAGCGCCTGCAGAACCCCAACGCGCTGTTCGGCATCGTGCAGGGCGGCATGTTCGAGTCGCTGCGCGAGGAGTCGCTGCAGGCCCTGGTCGAGATGGACCTGCCCGGCTACGCCATCGGCGGCGTCAGCGTGGGCGAGCCCAAGGAAGACATGCTGCGCATCATGGCCCACACCCCGCACCGGCTGCCGGCCCACAAGCCGCGCTACCTGATGGGCGTGGGCACGCCCGAGGACCTGGTGGCCGGCGTGGCCTGCGGCGTGGACATGTTCGACTGCGTGATGCCCACCCGCAATGCGCGCAACGGCCACCTGTTCACCCGCTTCGGCGACCTGAAGATCCGCAACGCCCGCCACAAGAGCGACCACCGGCCGATCGACGAGACCTGCAGCTGCTACGCCTGCACCGGTGACGTCCACAATGGCGGCTTCAGCCGCGCCTATCTGCACCACCTGGACCGCTGCGGCGAAATGCTCGGCCCCATGCTGGCCACCATTCACAACCTGCACTACTACCTGAACCTGATGCGCGAAGTGCGCGAGGCGCTGGACGCCGACCGCTTCGACGAATTCCGCCGGCAGTTCGCCACCGACCGCGCCCGCGGCGTCTGAGCCTGGAGTCGCCTCATGCAGTTCACGCCACCCGCCGACCGGCCCTGGAGTGACGAGGACATCGAGCGCCTGGAGACCTTCCTGTTTGCCGAAGACAACGGTCTGGACGGGCCGCTCAGCGCCTCGGCCATCGACGGATTCTTCTGCGCCCTCATCAGCGGGCCCAACATGGTCATGCCCACCCTGGCCCTGAAGTGGGTGTGGGATCCAGACGAGGGCGTCCAAGCCCCGGTGTTCGAAAGCGAAGACCAGATGCAGGCGATGGTGGGCCTGCTGATGCAGCAGTGGAACGCCGTGGCCAGCGCGCTGATGATCCCGGGCGAGTACGCCCCCTTGCTGTCGGAGCGCACCCTGTCCGATGACCAGGTCGTGACCATCATGGACGACTGGTGCCATGGCTATGTGCTGGGCATGGCGCGGGACATGCCGGCCTGGACGCCCCTGCTCACGGCACAGCCCGAATGGTTTGCCACCATGCTGAGCTACGGCACCGAGGAGGGCTGGGCGTACCTGGAGCAGCATCCGCTCAGCGACGAAGCGCATGAGGCCGCCGCCGACGCCCTGGCGGGCCGGGCACAGGCCATCCATGCCCATTTCCTGGCCCAGCGCATGCCGTCCGCGCCCGCTGCGCCTCGCCGGCGCGAGCGCCCCAAGGTGGGACGCAACGACCCTTGCCCGTGTGGCAGTGGGCGCAAGTACAAGCAGTGCCATGGTGCGCAGTGAGTAGTGCGTCACCCATTCCGCAGCAGGCAGGGGCTCCCTGGCGGCAGGCGCTGGCTTTGATCAAGGAACTGCCCATCGCAGCCTTGTCGCAGTTGGCGCTGTTGCTGGGAGGACTGGTGCTACTGGTCTTCTTTGTGCGGCTGGGGTTCATGCCGGAGATCAGCCTGGAATCGGTGTTGTCGTTGTTCTATGCAGTGGCAATGCTGGGCGTCCTGCTGGTGGCCTTGATGGTGAGCGCGATGGTGCTGCCGGCCATCTTGTTGCGGTATGCCATGCCTTGGCCGGAAGGAGGGGTGACGGGTTGGAAACTCCTGACAAGCACTGTGCTGGCCGCAGCGGTTTGGTGGGCCTATTACGTTGCCTGGATGAACTATCCGGACTGGCATGCACGGCTGGGGACAACCATCTTGGTCTTGGTGGGCGGTGCCATGGCCTTCTGGGCCATCTTGTTTCTTAAAGAACAGTTCGTCCGTTCTCGTCCTTGGCTTTTCTATGTGATGGCAGGGGCGCAGCAGTTCGCGGTGCTCACTCCGCCCTTGGTAATCATCGCTGGACTGTTGGCCGGGGGCGATCTTGGGCATGTGCCGGTTTGGTTGGGGCTGGGGTATCTCGCTTTGCTGCTACTCGGTTTGGCCTTCATCGCTGCTGTCCAGGCATTGGTCATGGACCGCAATCGAGGGCTGGTTTTGGCTTTCGGTGTGACTTACCTGGTTTGGGCGTTTTTGGTCACAGGCAGTGCCGGGAACGCATTTGATGGTCTTATGGCCAGCCTGCAGTGGGGCGACGTTCAACCTGTTCGTGCTGTGCTGACCCGCACCGGGTGTGATCAGCTCAACCTGGCCGCTGGTCGGACCGTGTGCGATGTGCCGGCTGCTGCCGATACCCTGGCAGCGGTCTGTCCCTTGAACATCCGCTCCCGCATTGGCGCTCAGGTGCTGCTGGCGTCGGTGGCTCCACCCGCATCGGCTGCTTCGTCGGCGTCCTCTCCGGCGGGATGGCAAGTGGCGTTGGACCGCAAGGAGCTGCTGGCCTGGTCCATCGTTTCTGCGAACTGCTCGCCGGTTTCTCCCGCGCGCTCAGCGTCTGCTGCACCCTGATGAGTTGTCGTGCGCCTGCGTTGACAATAGCGGACCCCAACGCAGGGCGCGGGCGCGTGCTCAGGCATGACGCACCGCATTCCCTTCACTGATTGACAGAAAGCGACTCGCCCCATGGCGACCACCTCCCGGCGCCGCCGCGCCGCCGCACCGGCCGACGACGCGCCGCTGACGGCCGCGCCCACCGCGGCCTCGACCCCCGATACCCCTCCTGAAGCCACGCCCACGCCCGAGGCGGCCCCCGCCCCGGCGCGCAAGCGCAAGACCGCCGCCGCCCTGCCGGCTGCGGAAGCCGAGGCGCCCGCTCCGGCCGCCCGCAAGCCGCGTGCGGCGGCGAAGAAGTCCACCCGCGCCAAGCCGGCAGCCGCCCCGGCGACCGAGCCCGAAGCGGTGGCCGAGGCCGTGACGCCTGCGGACGCCGTGGCCGAGACCGCCGCACCGGCGCCCAAGCCGGCCCGCCCGGCCGCGCGTACGAGCAGCCG
>JAYSCA010000184.1:0-5539 GCA_041915165.1 Ideonella sp. | reverse complement strand
GCTGCGGCATCGCGTCCGCCTCGGGCAGGCGCGCGGCCATGTCCGGCAAGGCGCGCACCACCCCCTCGCGGTGCTGGCGCCAGGCGGTGAGCAGCGCCGTCCGCGCCTCGTCGCAGTTGACGCCCGCGCCGCGCCAGATGTGGTCGTGGGTGATCATCTCGGCGATCACCCAGTCCTCGGGGGGAACGATGGCCACCGCGCTCAGTCCTCGTCGAGCAACGGCCGGACTTCGTCCACAAAGGCCGCCAGGATGTGCTTGTGGGTGTCGAACTGCCCGCTGGTGGGCACGATGGCCACATGGGTGGCCCCGTAGGTGTCGGCCAGGGCCTTGAACTGCCGGGCCACCGCGGCGTGCTCCCCCACCAGGGCCAGGGCGCGCAGCGCGGCAGCATCGCCGCCCAGGGTGCGCGCGGCCTGCTGCTGCAGGTAGGGCTGGGCCACGCCCTCGGCCTCCTCGGAGGTGTCGGCACTGCAGGCGAAGCGGGCCTTGCTGGTGACGGCGCTGAGGTGACCCAGCAGACTGAGCACGCCCGCCTGCGGCCAGAGGGCGTCGCCATGGTGCTCGCCCAGCCAGATGTCGTCGTAGCCCATGCGGTCGGCCTCGCGCGCCAGCACGAACTGCCGCACCAGGGCCCGCCCCGCTTCGTCGGTCGGGTTCTCGGACAAGGCCAGATAGCCCAGCTGTGGCACCGCCATGGTCTCAGACTCCTGGTTCAAAGCCGCGGAACACGGCACAGCGCTCGAACACCTCGCGGCTGGGCGCCACCTGCTTGTGGTGGCAGTAGGTGGTGACCAGCTTGGCCAGGCCCTTGATGTCGCGGCCGCTGGCCTGGGCATAGTGCCGCGCCAGCCACTCGATCTGCGCCTCGTCCAGTGCCAGGCCGAACTGGGCGGCCATCACCCGCCAGATGCGGGCCCGGGCCAGTTCGTCCGGCGCCTGGTAGCGGATCAGCGCGATGCAGCGGCTGACGATGGCCTCGTCGATGTCGTCGATGCGGTTGGTGGTCAGGAACAGCAGGCCGTTGAAGTACTCCAGCACCCGCAGGAAGACGCCCACCACCGCGTTCATGGCCAGGTTGTCGTCGCGCCGCTTGATGTAGACGTCGGCCTCGTCGATCAGCATCACCGCGCCCCAGCGCTGAGCGCGCGTGAGCGCCTCCTTCAGCGCGGTCTCCATGGTCGCGACGTTCAGGCCCAGCTGGCCCGAGTGCACGCGGTAGAGCGGCCGGCCGATGATCTCGGCATAGACCTCGGCCGTCAGGGTCTTGCCCACGCCGGGGGGCCCGGCGCACAGCACCGTGGTGCCGCCGCTCTTGCCAGCCACGATGTCGTCCATCAGCACGTCCATCTCGGCGGTCAGGATGTCGATCAGGTCGGTCTGCTCGGGCGGCAGCACCAGCCGGGTCTTCAGCTCGGGCTGGTAGACGTAGGGCGTCAGATCGTCCACATGCACCCACAGGTGCTGGTGCAGCTCCAGGTGGAACAGAAACAGAAAGCCCTGCACCGGCAGCTGGGTGAACAGGCCCTCGGGCTGGGCCGCGCGCTCGGCCTGCACCTCGTCCTCGGCAGCGTAGCGGTTGCTCTTGGCGGCCTTGCGCAGATAGGGCCCCAGGATGTCGCCGGTGCTGTCCAGCGTGGCGCTGCGCGGCGGCAGGATGCCCTCGTCGTTGACCAGCCGGGCCGGCTGGCCGGAAGCGGACAGCACCACCTGGTCCTTGCGGGTCCAGTCGGTGTCGCGGTGGGTGGCGCTGGGGTCTTCGGCCACGAAGCCGATGCCCTGGCCGCAGAACTGCGCGCCGTAGCGGCCGCGCCAGTCCAGGTAGCGCTCGGCCATCGCATCGTAGGCGGCCAGCAGGGCCGGCGTCTCCTTCAGCAAGCCCTTGGCCGCCAGGATCTCGGCCACCGTGTGGCCGGGCAGGTCGGCCTCGACGATGCGCACCGTCGTGCTGACGATGCCGGCGCGCAGCAGCGCCTTCAGCTCGATCAGGACCTTGCCCATCTCCTCGTTGGAGCCCGAGACGTAATCCAGCCGGGTGACCACCCAGGCCGCGGCGCGGCCGCTGGGCGATGTGGCGAACAGCCAGCCGCGCTGGGCGTCCTGGATCAGGTAGTGCGCCAGGGCCGGCAGCAACTGCTCCAGATCGTCGCCCTCGCAAAAGCGGGGCCCGTCGTCCTGCAGCGCGGCCAGCAGGCCGCTGAGCTGGCGGTGCCGGGCCTCGGCACCCTGGGCCTGATAGAGGTTGCCCAGGAAGGTCAGCTCGGCCAGGTGCAGCTGCTGCCAGGGCAGCTCCAGCCGGTGGGTGTAGCGCAGCTGGTCCTGCAGCATGGCCAGCCGCGGGAAGGCTTCGCTCAGGGCCAGCACCTGGGCCCGCTCCAGCGCGATCTTCATGCGGCCCCCGCCGTCAGCGCCGACGCCTTGTGCAGCAGGCGGTCGTTGGCCGCCAGCGCAAAGGCCTGCCAGACCGCCGCCAGGTCGCGTCGGATGGTGGCCAGGTACTCCCGCGAGGGCTGGTGCTCCAGCGGGAAGTTGGACAGCGCGCAGGAGCCGGTGTTGAATTGGACCGCCGCGACCAGCAGCTCGTCGGCCAGCCCCTGGAAAGGCGCCAGCACCTGCGGGGTCAGCGCCGAGCGGCCCTGGCTGACCGGCGCGGTGGTGTGCAGCGACAGGCTGTCCAGGCGCTGCAGGGCCTCGGCATAGAGGGACTCCAGCGCGTCGATCAAGGCCCGCTGGGTCAGCTGGGCGTCCTGCTGGTGCGACAGAGCCAGGTGCAAGCGCTGGCGGTAGCGCGCCACCGCCTGGCCACGTTGCTCGGCCACCCAGTCGCCAAACAGGCGCAGCTGGGCGTCGTTGGCCGCCTCGGCCGAGACCTGGGGTTGCTGCAGCAGATGCCGCAGGCGGGCCGCCGCGCCCAAGGCACCTTCGAGGTAGCCGGTGCCACGCTGGGCGGTTTCGGAGCCGCCGAACAACAGGCGCCCGCCCCACTGCGGCAGCTGCAGCGTGTCGGTGGCGGCACCGGGTTCGGGGTGGGCGGCCTGGGCCTCGGTCGCCCGGTCCAACGGGCTGCAGGTGAAGGCCTCTTCCGCCCAGTCCTGCCAGTGCAGGTCGCCATCGCGCGCGGCCTCGCCGAAGAGCATGGCCAACTGGCTCTCGACCAGCAGCGGCATGCTGCGGGCGAAGGCTGGCCGGTGGGCCGCCGACAGAGCGCTGAAGCCGGCCAGCGCCGCCCCGGCCGGGCCACTGGCGTCAAAGACCTCGGCCAGCACCGCCTGGGCGTGGGTCACCCAGGCGTTGCCACTGTGGCCGTCGGCCTGCCAGAAGGCTTGCGGATAGGCCACGGCCGCCTTGGCCGCCGTCGCCATCCAGGTGGCTTGGGCCTGCAGGGCCTCGTCCACCGCCGGCGTGAGCGCGGGCTCAAACCGCACACCGGCCTGGGCCACGCGCGGCGGCAGGGCCAGCACCACGCGGCGGGCCCGCACGGTGTGCTCCTGCCTGCCCAGGCGCAGCGACAGGCGCACATGGTCCCCCGCGTCGGTCACGGCCAGCAGGGTCTTGCCCAGGTGCAGCCGGGTCAGCGGCAGCGGCCGGGCCAGGGCCGCCACCAGCGCGCCCATGCCGCCGGCCAGGCGCCGGGCCCCGCCGTGCAGCGAGCCCTGACCCACCGGCGCGGGCAGGCTGTCCGGGTCGGCCTGGGCGGCGGCGGCCGCCAAGGTGACGGTGGCGGGCGGCTCGCCCGGGTTGTCCAGCAGCAGCACCCGGCCGTCGTCGGCCTGGGCCACGGTCTGCAGCCCCAGGTCGGCCACCAGCCGCGCCATGGACGGCTGGCTGTCCGGCCAGAACCAGGTCGGCCCCAGGTCCAGGGGCTGGCCCTGGGCGCCGGTGGCCGTCAGCACCCGGCCGCCCAGGCGCTCACGCGCCTCGAACAAGGCCCAGTCCAGGTGGCGGGCCTGCAGGCTGTGCGCCAGCGCCAGCCCGCACACGCCGCCACCGATGATGGCCACGTCCAGCATCTTGTCCATGGGGCCTCCTGCGGCCGGGTTGCGAAGGGCGAAGCCCGGATCAGTAGCCGGAGAGCGCGCCCAGCACTTCCACGGTCACCGGCTCGGTGCCCAGGAAGTTGACCTGGCAGGCCAAACGGGACTTGCTGCCCACGCCCACCAGGGTGTCGAGCTTGGCGTTCTCTTCCGGCGTCATCTTGGAGACGCCCTTGCGGCCTTCCTTGACGAACACGTGGCAGGCGCCGCAACTGGCCTTGCCGCCGCACTTGCTCACCAGCTTTTCGCCGGCGGCCAGCAGGGTCTGCAGCAGGTTGGCACCTTCGCTCACTTCCACGGTGGTGCCGGAAGGCAGGATGGTCAGAGTGGTCATGGTCTTTTCCTCTAGGGGGTGGGGTCAGGGTGAAGTGGGGACTCAGGCCGCGACGGCCACGCCCCGGGTGAACTGCGCGGCCACCTGGGTCAGCGGCAGCGCAATGCGGGTGATGCCCTGCTCCTCCAGGAAGCGGGCCTCCATGCGGGTGGGCTCGTCGGGCAGCACGGCGTAGTGCGGGCCACCGGAGCGCTTCATGATCTGGCGCGCGAAGGTGCGCGGCAGCTGGTCGTTGAAGCGGCAGCCCAGGAACACGAAGCCCAGGCGGGCGCGGCGCGCCTGGACCACCGGCGGGATCGGCGTCTGGATGTCGATCTCGGTCAGCACCTCGACGTAGTCGGAATCGGACACCAGGTAGTTGCTGGCCGGCAGGTGGCCGCCCCAGGGCTTGTAGTAGACGGTGGTGGTGTCCACCGGCTCCTCGGTCAGCGGCTGGCCGTCGGCGCCATACCAGCCGAACCAGGTGCCGAAGTGCTCGCTCTGCGACAGGCCCTGCACCTCGGCCCAGTCCGTGCGGGCGCCCAGCGCGCCCCGCATCGTGTCGTCGTACCAGCCGTCGACGATCAACGGCGCCTTCAGGCTGGCGATCCAGCGGTGCAGCGCGCTGGGGGCCGGCAGGGCCGCGAAGGCCAGGTCCATGCCGGTGACCAGGGTCTTGCGGTGCTTGAAGTTCTCGATGAACTGCGCGGCCTGGGTCAGGCGGTTCTTGATCTTGCCCGGCACGCTGTTGCGGGCGGTCAGCACCGTCACCAGCGCCAGCGGGTCGCCGGGCACGGGCAGGTCGGTGCACAGGCTGAGCATGCCCGGGCCCAGGTAAGGCGCCAGCGTGCCGGCAATGAGACCGGCGGCGACGTCGTCGGGCAGGTGGTCCAGGGTGGTGAAGGTCATGGGCGTCTCCCGATGAGGATGCGGTTCAGTAGATGGGCACGCCGGCCCCGATGTTGGTGGCGATGTCCTTGAGCGCCCCGACGATGAAGCGCACCGCGTCCTCGTCGAGCTGGGCATGGAAGGGCAAGGCCAGGGCGCGGTCGCCGATACGCTCGGCCAGCGGCAGGTCGCCCCGCTTCCAGCCCAGCTGCTGGTAGAAGAACTGCTGGTGCAGCGGCTTGCAGAAGGGCGCCGCCTCGATGTGCTCGCGGTTCAGGTCGTCGACGATCTGCTTGCGCGCGCTGG
>JAYSCA010000183.1:0-5560 GCA_041915165.1 Ideonella sp. | reverse complement strand
CGTGCTGGTGGCGGCGCCGCTGGCGGCCGGCATTCCGCTGGCGGCCATGGCCGGCATCCTGCTGTTCGTGGCCTGGAACATGGGCGAGTGGCGCGAGTTCACCCGGCTGCGCCAGTTCCGCTGGCCCTACCGGCTGCTGCTGGTGGGCACCTTCGTGCTGACCGTGGTCTTCGACCTGACGGTCGCGGTGGAGGTGGGCCTGGTCTCGGCCTGCGCCTTCTTCATCCTGCGCATGGGCTCGCTGTTCCAGGTGCGGCCCAGCGCGGCGGCCCAGGCGCCTGCCGACGTGCAGGTGTTCGAGCTCTACGGCGCGCTGTTCTTCGGCGCGGTCGACAAGCTGGAAGCCCTGCCCGCCCAGCTGTCGCCGGACACCCGGCGCGTGGTGCTGGACCTGCGCCGGCTGGTGTCCATGGACACCTCGGGCCTGGAGGCGCTGCGCGTGCTGTGGCACCAGCTGCAGCGCAGCGGCATCACGCTGGACCTGGCCGAAGCCAACGAGCAGCCCCTGTCGCTGCTGGAACGCTCCGGCTTTGCCGACGAGCTGGGCCGCGAGCACCTGCCCGCCACGCTGGCGGCCGCCTGGGCACCCCCAACAGCCTGAGCAGCCTGCGCCCGGCTCAGTCGAAGGCGGCGGCCGTGCGGGCCAGCGTGCGCAGCACCTGCGCGCACAGCGCCTGCTGCGGCCCGCGCTGCGCCTGCAGCCAGCCGACGGCCCACCAGGCCTGCGGCTCGCGGGCCGCGGCCGCGCGGAACAAGGCCTGGGCCAGCACCAAGTCGTGGTCGTGGCCCAGCGCGTCCTGGGCCTGCCCCAGCACCGCCAGCTGCCGCGCCAGGGCCTTGGCCGGCCACAGGCTGGCGCTCATCTCCAGGGCGTAGCGCAGGCGCTTGATGCGGCGGCGCAGGCGGTGGCTGGCCGCATCGTCCAACTGGGCGTACTGCCGCGCGTCCTCTTGCACCTGCTGCTGCAACGGGGCCAGGCTGGTCCGCAGCCAGCGGCGCAGCGAGGGCGCCGGGGCCACCGCCGCCTCGGGCGTGCTCGGTGCCAGCGGGGTCTGGACGAAGCCCAGCAGGTCCAGCAGCAGCGTGTTGAAACCCGGGCTGCGCAGGCGCTCGCCAGCGGATGGCGCCCCGGCGGGCGGTGCGGACAGCACCTCGGTCCAGGGCGCCCCCGCGGCCTGCAGGCCCGGCAGCACCGCCTGGACCAGTGCATCGTGGTCCCGCTGCACCCCCAGGCCCCGGAACACCTCGCCCAGCAACGGCTCCCAGGTGGCCTCGGGCCGCCGGGTGGCCGTGGCGGGCAGCGGCAGCGTCCGCAGCACGGTGCGCAGGCGGCGCAGCCCGATGCGGCATTGGTGCAGGTACTCGGCGGCCTCGGGCAGCGCGGGGAGGTCCGCGTCCGCCAGCACGGCCCCATTGGCCAGCACCTGGGTCAGGGCACTGCGCAGCAGCCGCTGCAGGCCTTGTTCGGGCGACAGGCGCTTGCGCAGGGCCGGCGCCTCCCCCCGGGTGGGCGGCGAGGCCCACTGGCCGCGGGCCAGCAGGTGGCCACGCTCAGCCTTGCTGCGCACGTCCAGCCACAGGCCGTGGCGGGTCACCCAGCGCCGGGCCAGTTCCAGCAGGACGGCCGGCTCGCCACGCACCAGCTCGAATTCCAGCTCGCACACCGGCCACTCGCGGCCGCCGGCGCGGATCCAGCCCTCGTCCAAGGCCAGTTCCACCAGCCCGCCGGGCACGCGCACCACGCGCTTGAGGCGCTGGATGTCGGTCTCGAAGTGCAGCCCCAGCCCCTGGGCCTGGCCATCCCCGGCCAACACCTCCAGGCCCAGCGCACGGGCCAGCGCGGTGGCGGCGGGCGTGCCCTGGTGGCGGGCCAGGTCCGGCGCCGGGGGCGCGTCGCTGGCGGGCAGCACCACCTCGTGCTCCAGGCGCAGCATCGGGTTCTCGCCCTCGGCCTTGAAGGTCTGCACCCAGTGCGCGCCCTCGTCGCGCAGGCGCAGCGCCGCCCGCGCCCGGGCCAGGCGCCGGTCCGGGGTGTCCAGGTACTGGGCCCGCAGCCGCTGCTGACGGGCGCTGGCGGTGCCCACGGCACGGCGCACGGCGTCCCGGGCGGCAGCCGGGACCTGGAACTTCAATTCGATCTCGAACACGGTGAGGCTTTCTGGGGCAGGCAGGCCGAGGAGACACCGATTCTGCCCGCGCGCCGACGCTGCCGGCATGACACCAGCGCCCCGCTACCATCTGGCGATGCCCACCTCCGTCGCCCCGTTCCCGCCGATCGACCCGGCCACCTGGCACCGCCTGGAAGCCGCCGCCTGGGCCGCCTGGCCCGCACTGGAAGAACAGGAGCACGCCGGCTGGCGGCTGCGCACCGCCCGGGGCTACACCCGGCGCGCCAATTCCGCCAACGCGGGCCCCGCCGCCCAGACGCTGAGCGACACGGACCTGGCGGCCATCGAGGCCCACTTCCGGGACCGGGGGCTGCCGACGATCTTCCGGCTCACCGACCCCGGCCCCCAACCCGCCCTGGATGAGCAGCTGGCCCAGCGGGGCTACGCACGGCGCGACCCGTCCTGGGTGCTCTGGAAACCTCTGAAGCCACCGGCCACCCCGGGGCCGGCCCCGGCGCTGCGGCCCTGGCCCGTCTGGCTGACCGCCTTCCAACACCTGTCGGGCAAGCTGGGGCCGGATCAGGCCACCCACCTGGCGATGCTGCAGGCCATCCAGGGCGCCTGCGCGCCCGCCGTCTGGCCGGCCGACGATCCCCGTTGCTGTGGTCTGGCGGTGCTGCACCAGGGCTGGGCCGGTCTGTTCGACATCGCCACCCATCCCGCCGCCCGCCGGCAAGGCCTGGCCCGCATGCTCTGCGGGCAGCTGCTGGACTGGGCGGCCGCCCAGGGCGCCCACCACGCCTACCTGCAGGTGCTGGATGCCAACACCGCCGCCCGGGCGCTCTACGCCCAGCTGGGCTTTGCGCCAGCCTACCGGTATTGGTACCGGATCGGCCCGACGGCGGAGGCGGCAGCCCGGTGACGCATCGGTAGAATCGGCGTTTTCAGTCGAACCCGGTGCGCTGCCAGGCGCACCTTGCCGCCATGCCGCTGTTCTGGAAGCCCTACAAGTCCGAAATCACGCAATTCATCGACGAGATGAAGGCCAAGCGCCCGACGCTGGAAGCCGAGCAGCGCGCCGGCCGTGGCCTGCTGTGGGACCGCCCGCAGGACCGTGAAGACGCGGCCGAATTCAAGGCCGCCCGGGTGCCGCAGCAGCCCTACGTCTACCAGACCCACGGTCACTGAGCCGCCCGGTCCCCGCGCGGCCTGACGACGTGAACGAGCCCGTCCCCGCCAGCCCGGCCCCCGGGGCCTCCGGCCCGGGCGACGAAGGGCTGCCCAGCACGGCCGAGGCCGTCGCCGCGCCCACCGAACTGCCGCCGCCCGTGGCCCCCGAGGTGGACACCCCGGCCATGGTCGATGGCGTGGCGGTGGCGCGCCTGTACGGCGAGCCACTGTTCGCGCTGCCCAACGACCTCTACATCCCGCCGGATGCGCTGGAGGTCTTCCTGGAAGCCTTCCAGGGGCCGCTGGATCTGCTGCTCTACCTGATCCGCAAGCAGAACTTCAACATCCTCGACATCCCGATGGCGGATGTCACGCGGCAGTACCTGACCTACGTCGATCAGATCCGCGCGCACAACCTCGAACTGGCGGCCGACTACCTGCTGATGGCGGCCATGCTCATCGAGATCAAGTCGCGCATGCTGCTGCCGCCCAAGCCCAGCGAGAACGGCGAAGAGCCGGAAGACCCGCGGGCCGAGCTGGTGCGTCGGCTGCTTGAGTATGAGCAGATGAAGCTGGCGGCGGCGCGGCTGGACAGCCTGCCGGTGATGGGCCGGGATTTCCTGCGCGGGCAGATCCATGTCGAGCAGTCGCTGCAGCCCCGCTTCCCGGACGTGTCGCTGGTCGACATCCAGGACGCCTGGCGCGACATCCTGCGCCGCGCCAAGCTGAACCAGCACCACCGCATCACGCGCGAACAGCTCTCGGTGCGCGAGTACATGAGCGTGGTGCTGCGCCGCCTGCAGAACGAGCGCTACGTCGAGTTCGAGGAACTGTTCGACGTCAGCCAAGGCCCGCCGGTGATGGTGGTCACCTTCATCGCGATGCTGGAACTGGCCCGCGAACGCCTGCTGGAGATCACCCAGGCCGAGGCCTTCGCCCCGATCTACGTGCGACTGGCCTACCAGCCCACCTGAACCCGGCCGCTCGCCAGCTGGTTGACCGCCAGCACGGCCTGGGTGCGCGAATTGACGCCCAGCGCCCGCAGCACGGCCTGCACATGGTCTTTGACGGTCTCGACCGACAGACCCAGGCGGCGGGCGATGTCCTTGTTGGGTTTGCCTTGCAGCAGCAGGCCCAGCACATCGGCCTGGCGCGGCGTCAGCCCCAAGGCCTCGAAGGACGGCAGGGTATGGTAGGCCTGCGCATCGGCCGATGCCGCCACGGGGGCCACGGCCGTCGCCTCGGCCCGGCTCATCGGCGGCACGAAGATGCCACCGTCCAGCACCAGCCGCAGCGCATCGGCCAGGGCCGTGGTGCTCAAGCGCTTGGGCAGATAGCCACTGGCGCCCAGGTCGATGGCCTGGATCACCTCCGCCGGGTGATCGGACGCGGACACCCCCACCACCGGCAGGTCCGGATGGTGCATCCGCAGTTCGGCCAGCAGCTCAAAACCGCTGGCCGGGCTGCCCAGCTGCAGGTCCAGCAGCAACAGCCCGAAGCGGCCCGACGGGGCCGCCACCGCCTCGCGCACCGCGCCCGGGGTGCTCACCGACGTGACCGACACGCCTGGCTGGATTTCCTCCAACAAGGCCTGAAAGGCCCAGAGGATCAAGGGATGGTTGTCGGCCAGCAGAACGTTCATGGCTCCCAGCGCCAGGAGCCTCGCACACGGCGCACACCCCTGAAAGTTGTTGTTGTGCTGGCAGTGTAAGGAAACGCTGCGCCCGGTGCATCCGCAGGTCGTGGAGAAAGACCGGTTTCAGGGGGGTCGGCACCACTGCAACAAGGGAGTCCATTGATCCAGGTCACGCTCGACCCGGCCGGGGGTGACGTCCCAGAGCGTCAGCCCGTGGGCGGCCAGGTGCACATAGTTCTGCGTGTCGCGCAGCGTGGCCAGCATCGGGGCCGGCAGCGTGGCGGAGAACTCCTGCAGACGGTCCTGTGCGATGGTGTGCTCCTTCACCCGCATGCCCACCAGGCCCACCCGCGGGCGCTGCGCCAGCGCCAGCTCGGCCAGTTCCTGCAGAAAGCCGTGGATGGCCTGGATGTCGAACAGGCTGGGCTGCAAGGGCACCAGCACCTGATCCACGTGCGCCATCACGGCGCGCAGCTTCTTGCCGTGCAGGCCGGCCGGGGTGTCCACCACGGCCCAGTCGACGGGGGGTGGCGTGGCCAGATCGCCGGCGTCGTCCAGCCGCCAGCCCTGGATGGGCGCCACCGAGGCGGGCCGCAGCCCCAACCACTGGCGCGCCGACTGCTGTCGGTCCAGGTCCCCCAACGCC
>JAYSCA010000182.1:0-5578 GCA_041915165.1 Ideonella sp. | reverse complement strand
TGCTTGCTGGTCAGCGAGCGCCACAGCAGGAACGGCAGGATCAGGGTGAACACGATGACCTCCTTGTAGGAACTGGCCCAGAAGGTCGAATAGGCCTCGACCAGCCCCACCGACAGTGCGCCCAGCGCGCCGACGGGGAAGCTGATCAGGCCGCCCACCACGGCGCCCACGAAGCCCTTCAGGCTGATCAGGAAGCCGGAGTCGTAGTACAGCGTGGTGAGGGGGGCGATCAAGGTGCCCGACAGGCCACCAATGAAGGCGGCCAGGGCGAAACAGGTGCGGCCGGCGGCCGTTGGCGAGATGCCCATCAGCTGCGCCCCCAGCCGGCTGACGGCGGTGGCCCGCAAGGCCTTGCCGCGCAGCGTGCGCTCGAAGAACACGAACAGGCCGACCATCAGCACCAGCGTGGTGGCCAGCACCCACAGGCTCTGGGCATTGACGTTGAGCAGCCCCAGGTCCAGCCCGTCCTCGGAGAAGGGCTGGGTGCGGGCGCCCTCGGCGCCGAACATCCACAGCGCCAGCCCCACCAGCACCACGTGCAGCGCGATGGAGACGATCAGCAGCACCAGCCCATGCGCGGCAGCGATCGGCCGGAAGCACAGGTCGTACAGCCAGGGGCCCATCGGCACCACGATGGCCAGCGTGAAGAGGACCTGCAGCGCCATCGGCCAGTCCTGCCCGGGCAGCCGGTAGGCGATGGCCCCGATGGCCAGCGCATACACCGGCCCGGCGAGATCCCAGGCCGACAGCGGGGGCTGAGGATCGGCGCGCAGACCCGGCCGCAGCGACCACAGCCGCCAGACCAGGCGCAGCAGCGCCAGGGCCAGCAGCAGCCAGGCCAGCCGCACCGGCTGACCGGCCTGCAGGGTCGCCATGGTCATGGCGCCAAAGGTGACGAACTCACCCTGCGGCACCAGCAGCACCCGGGTGACGGTGAACACCAGGACGATGGACAGGGCCAGCAGCGCGTAGATCGCGCCGTTGGTCACGCCATCCTGTCCCAGCAGCAATGCGATCTGCGCGTTCATGCCTCAGACCATCCTGCTCACTTCAGCAGCGTCCAGTGACCGTTCTTCACCACGATCATCTCGCGGCCACGGTCGTCGAAGCCACTGTGGTCAGCCGGGCTCATGGTGTAGACGCCCTGGGTGGCCGGCAACTCCTTGATCTGCTCCAGCGCATCGCGCAGCGCCGTGCGGAAGGCGGGCGTGCCCGGCTTGCCCGCCTTCAGCGCCGTCGGGATGGCGGCTTGCAGCAGCAGGCCCGCGTCGTACACGTTGGCGCCGAAGGTCGCCGGCTTGCTGCCGTTGAGCTTCTCGTAGGCCTTCACGTACTCGCTGGCCACCTTCTTGGTCGGGTTGCTGGCCGGCACTTCATCGAGCACCAGCATCGCGCTGGCGGCCAGGATCGTGCCTTCCACCTTCTTGCCGCCCAGGCGCAGGAAGTCGTCCAACGCGGCGCCGTGGGTCTGGTAGACCTTGCCCTTGTAGCCCACGTCATACAGCGTGGTGCTGGGCAGCACGGACGAGCTGCCCGGGGCCGCCACCAGGATGGCATCGGGCGCCGCGCCCATCAGCTTGAGCGCCTGGGCCGTCAGCGAGGTGTCCTGGCGCTGGAAGCGCTCGGAGCCCACCACCTTGATGCCCGCCTTGCCGGCCAGCGAGGAGAAGACCCGCATCCAGTTGTCGCCGTAGGGATCGGCCGTGCCGATGAAGCCCACCTTCTTGATCTTGGTGGCACTCATGTGCTGCACCAGGGCCCGGGCGATGATGTCGTCGTTCTGCGTGGTCTTGAAGACCCACTTCTTCTGTTCGCTCATCGGCACCACCACGGCCGCCGTGCCGACCGGCGCCAGCATGGGCACGCCAGCGGCGGCGGCGAACTGGATCACGCCCATCGCGGCCGGCGAGCCGCTCGGCCCGATGATCGCGTCAACCTTGTCTTCATTGATGAGCTTCTTGAAGGCCGACACCGCCGCGGTCGGGTCGCTGCCATCGTCCAGCGAGATGTACTGAACCGTCTGGCCCGCCACCTTGGTCGGCAGCAGCGGCACGGACTTCTTCTGCGGCAGACCGACCAGCGCCACCGGACCGGTGGACGAGGTCACCACACCCACCTTGATCTGGGCTTGCGCGACCAGAGCGAACGAGGCCAGCAGACAGCCCTGCAGCAGAGGGCGGACGAAACGGGGAAGGGACATCAGAGACTCCGTGCGCATGACGCGCCAAGGGGTGGAAAGACGCTGGGACCCCTGCACTGCGGAACACCGGGCCGGCCTCGAAAATTTTTCGGAGGGCCCGCGCCGGGCGTCCGCCGCAAGGTTGACTTGCATCAGCAGCTTTCATGCCACTTTTCATGTTTTTCTGATGCAGCGCCCTTGCGCCGGCGCGGCATCTGGTTCAAAAGCCCGCCGCGCCCCCTCGTCGCCGTCACCCTCGCGCGCGCGATCTCTTTCTCAGACCGCCCAGCCACCGCCCCGGGGACACCCACCAGCACCCGGCTCCGAGGGAAACCCAGCCGGAATGCACCGCGCGAGGGCCGGGATGATGAAACTTGAAAAATCCACCAAATCAGGGCGTCATGCCCCAATGCGTGGCGTTATCACCGCCTTATCGCACCGCATTTGCTCGGGCTCAAACATGGGTTATTTAGTTGACGATTCACGTATTCACTCCTATCGTCTGCAGCCATTCCAAGCGTTCGCCCACGGCCTCGCAACGGACCGCCAACCTGGCTCCCGTCCCGCCACCCCATGCCCACCGACACCGTCGTTCTCCCCCTCCACATCGGCCCGGCCGATGGCCCGCGTTTCATGGTCAAGGACACGCTGGACGTGGCGGGCACCCCCACCCGCGCCGGCAGCCGGACCCTGGCCGAGGCCGCCCCCGCCGCGACCCATGCCGAGGTGGTGGCCCGCCTGCTGGCGGCGGGCTGGCAGCTGACCGGCAAGACCAACCTGCATGAGCTGGCCTACGGCACCACCGGCATCAACCACTGGACCGGCACGCCGCGCAACCCGCGCTGGCCTGAGCGCGTGCCCGGCGGTTCTTCCTGCGGCTCGGCGGTGGCCGTCGCCCAGGGCCTGGTGCCGATGGCCCTGGGCACCGACACCGGCGGCTCGGTGCGCACCCCGGCAGCCTGCTGCGGCGTGTTCGGGCTCAAGCCCAGCTTCGGCCGGGTGAGCCGGCAGGGCGTGATGCCCGCGCACAGCTCGCTGGACTGCGTCGGCCCGATCGCCCGGGACATGGACACCCTGATCGCCACGATGCAGGCCATGGTGCCGGACTTCCGCCCCCTGCCCGCGGTGCCGCCCACGCTGCACATCGGCCTGGTGGATGTGGCCTGCGACACCCCGGCCCGCGCGGCGGTGCATGGTGCCCTGACCAGGGCCCGCCACCGCCTGCACCCGATCACGCTGCCGCTGTTCGAGGATGCCTACCGGGCCGGCCTGGCGGTGATCAACCGCGAGAACTGGACCGCCCTGTCCCCGCTGCTGGCCGATGGCCGCATGGGCCCGGACGTGGCCACCCGCCTGCAACGCGCCGGCCAGACCACCGACGCCGAGGTCGCCGAGGCCGAGGCCATCCGCCGCGCCTTTCGCGCCGAAGTGGATGCGGCCCTGTCGCAGTGCGACGTGCTGGCCCTGCCCACCCTGGCCTCCCCGCCGCCGCGGCTGGAAGACGCCGCCGACACCAGCGCCGCCGTGTCGATGACGGCCCTGGTCCGCCCCTTCAACCTTTCCGGCCACCCGGCCATCACGCTGCCGCTGGACGACGCCAGCGGCCTGCCCGTGGGCCTGCAGCTGGTGGCCCGCCACGGCGCCGACGAATGGCTCTGCGCCGTGGCTCGCTCCCTGAGCCAACAGCTCGACCTGAACGCCTCCCTTGGAGAACCCGCATGACCTCCCTCACCGCCACGCACCCCGCTGCGTCCACCGCCCCCACCGGGCTCGACTCCGGCGCCGCGCTGGACCTGCTGCTGAGCGACATCCGCCGCCGCCGGCAGGAGTTCGAGCAGCAGCGCTTCATCTCGCCGGACATCATCCAGCGCTTCAAGGAGATCGGCGTCTACCGCGCGCTGGTGCCGACCGCGCTGGGCGGGGAGCAGAAGACGGCGCACGAGTTCTGCGAGCTGATCGAGACCATCTCCCAGGCCGACGGCTCGGCCGGCTGGGTGGCCAGCTTCGGCATGGGCGTGACCTACCTGGCCGCGCTGCCCGCCGCCACCCTGGCCAAGGTCTATGCCGACGGCCCCGACGTGACCTTCGCCGGTGGCATCTTCCCGCCGCAGCGCGCGCCCAAGGTGGACGGCGGCTATGAAGTCTCCGGTCGCTGGAGCTTTTCCAGCGGCTGCATGGGCGCCGACGTGATCGGCGTGGGCATCGCCCCGTTCGAAGGCGACAAGGGTGGCCTGCCGCGCATGGCCGTGATGCCGCGCAGCCAGGCCCGCATCGAGATGGCCTGGGATGTCAGCGGCCTGGCCGGCACCGGCAGCCACGACCTGGTGATCGACAAGGTGATCGTGCCCGAGGACTGGACCTTCGTGCGCGGCAGCAAGTCGCAGCGCAGCGAGCCGATGTTCCGCTACCCCTCGCTGTCCTTCGCCGCCCAGGTGCTGACGGTGGTGGGTCTGGGCATCGCCCGCGCCGCCATCGAGGAGCTGCGCGGCATGGCCACCGGCCGCATCTCGGTCACCGGCGCGCCCCGCCTGGCCGACCGGCCGCAGGTGCAGATCGAGATCGCCCGTGCCGAGGCCCAGCTGCGCGCCGCCCGCGCCTTCTTCTACGGCGCCATCGACGACGCCTGGGCCACGCTGGAAAAGGGTGACGAGGTGACGCCGGAGCAGACCAGCCTGCTGCGCCTGTCTTCCACCCACGCCGCCCGCACCAGCGCCGAGGTCACCCGCGCCATCCAGATGCAGGCGGGCATGACCGGCGTCTACCACAGCAGCCCGCTGTCGCAGCAGGTGCGCGACGTGCAGGTGCTGACCCAGCACGCCTTCATGGGCGACATCACCTACCAGAACGCGGGCGCGATGTTGTTCGGCCTGCCCCCGCTGCCGGGCTACCTCTGAGCCCATCCCTCTTCTGCTGACCCCGCTTTCGAAAGGAATCCCATGAGCACGCCCGCCCCCAAACTGCGCACCCTCTTCTGCATCGGCATCAACCAGAACTTCTTCGATGCCGCCCCTGACGAAGCCAAGGCCGTCTGGCTGGCCTTCGGCGAGATGATGAACGGCATCGCCGTCCTGCCCGGCGTGACCGTGCTGGGCAACATCGACGACGACCAGACCATGGTCGGCCCGTCCACCAGCTGGCCCTGGACCTGCTACATCCTGGCCGACGTGCCGGACATGCCAACCGTGCATGCGGCCTGCAACCTGTTCCGCACGACGATCGTCGGCGAGGGCCCGTACAAGCTGTGGAAGTACGCCAAGATCGAGGCCCGCGTGGGCCGCGAGCTGGTGGTGCCGCCCAGCCTGAAGAAGCCGGCCTGAGCACGGAGCCCGCTGTGACCCCTGCTCCCCTCCCCGTCGAGCTGGCCGGCCTGGCCCAGCGGCTGGTCGAACTGGAAGACCG
>JAYSCA010000181.1:0-5584 GCA_041915165.1 Ideonella sp. | reverse complement strand
TGAATTCTTCCGGGTAGGGTTGGTTCTTCGTCATGGCACCTCCTGTTGGGCCTGAGTTTGAGGCTCGAAGGTGTCTACAGAACCCGGGGCGATTCACCTCATCATGCGCTTGCTGAGAAAGAAGCCGCTGGCGTACTGGTCATAGGACGCGTTCTCGAAGCTTGCGTTCGTCACGGGCCAGAACAGGATTTGCGAGCGCAGCTTCGGGCCGTTCTCCAGCTTGGCCTTGAGCGCGACCACGGCGGCGGCATTGCCACCCACGCTGTTGCCGACCACGGCCAGTGGGCTGGCGTCCAGCCCCAGTTCCTGGCGGTGTGCATCCACGTACTGCGTCGCGGCGTAGTTCTGGTGGATCGCGGTCGGGTAATGCGCTTCGGGCGAGGGCGCGTAGTGGACGAAGATGGCCTCCTGCCCCGAGTCGACCACGAGGTCACGGACAAAGCGTTCATGGGTCGGGAAGTCGCCCAGAATCCAGCCGCCGCCGTGGAAGAACATGAAGCCCGGCAGTGCGCCCTTGGCGCCCTCCGGACGCACGATGGTCAGCGTGAGCGGCTGACCGTTCCAGTCGATGGTCTTCTCGGTCACCTGGGCCGGCGGCAGCTTGGCGCCTTGCTGTGCACCGATCAGCACTTGGCGTGCAGCGGTCGGTGCGAGTGTTTCGATCGGCTGCCCACCCGCTTGGGCCAGCGCATCGAGAAAGCCCTGCACATGGCTTTCGACCAAGGGGCCGCCGGCGTTCGCGGCCAGCGCGGCGGTCGTGGAGGCCGCCAATGCGGCGGTGGTGATGATCTTGTTCAAACGGTTCATGGTGATGGCTCCGGGCCATGGCAGGCCCATGGACGCCGCCCATGCGGCGCCTTGGGGGATGAAGGGAGAGGAAGAGCCGTCGCCGCGCGTGCGGACGGCAGTCCCTGGCGGCGCGTGGTCAGACCCGCACGGTCAGCGTCACGTCGATGTTGCCGCGCGTCGCATTCGAGTACGGGCAGACGATGTGCGCCTTCTGCACCAGGTCTTCGGCACGGTCACGGGGCAGGCCCGGCAGGTGAATTTCCAGCGCGACCTCGATGCCGAAGCCGGTCGGGATCTGGCCAATGCCCACGCTGCCGTCGATGCGGGTGTCCGCCGGCAGCGCGACCTTCGCCTGGCCGGCGACGAATTTCAGTGCCCCCAGGAAGCAGGCCGAATAGCCCGCGGCAAACAGCTGCTCCGGGTTGGTGCCAACGGCACCGTTGCCCCCCAGCGCCTTCGGCGTGGTCAGCTTCAGGTCAAGCACGCCGTCAGAGGATCGGGCCTGGCCTTCGCGGCCGCCGGTGGCGGTGGCGTGGGCGGTGTAGAGGACTTGGTTGATGGACATGGCGTGACTCCTGGGTCATGAAAGGGGGTTGATGGACAGGAGTGACTTTGCCCGGGTTGTCTGTACGATATGGGATTAAAAGTACAGACAACTTAACCGAAAGTACAGGATGCTCGATCGCCTGGAAGCCCTGTTCAAGCATTTCAGCGTCACCGCGCAGGTGTTCAACACCGGCGCGCTGTGCGGCATCACGGACCTCACCGCCGAGGACAGTGGCCAGCTGCATCTGGTGCGCTGGGGGGATGTGGAGGTCGTCCATGGCGGCAAGGTCGCCGCGCAGGTGCATGAGCCCAGTCTGCTGCTGTACCCGCGCCCGCTCGCCCACCGTTTCATCACCGAAGAGAAGCGCGGCGCGGATTTCGCCTGCGCCAACCTGCGGTTCGAAGGTGGTGTGTCCCACCCGATCGCCGCCGCCCTCCCGGCGTTCGTGTGCTTGCCGTTGCGCCAGATCGAGGGCGCGCAGGACGTGCTGACGCTGCTGTTCGACGAAGCCTTCGCCCAGCGTTGCGGGCGACAGGCCCTGCTGGATCGTCTGTTCGAGGTGGTGCTGATTCAGATCCTGCGCCACCTGATGGAACACGGCCACGTCAAGGCGGGGCTGCTGGCCGGTCTGTCACATCCGCGTTTGCGCCACGCGCTGGTGGCGATGCACGAACAACCGGAAAGCGAATGGACGCTGGAGGGACTGGCCGGTGCCGCCGGCATGTCGCGCACCCTCTTCGCCAACACCTTCCACCAGGTGGTCGGTGTCACGCCCGGCCAATACCTGCAGAACTGGCGCATCAGCCTCGTTCGACTGGCCCTGCATCGCGGCCAGCCCTTGAAGCTGATCGCCGACGAGGTCGGCTACAGCAGCGAAGGCGCGCTGTCGCGCGCGTTCAAGGCGCAGACCGGCGTGTCGCCGCGAGAATGGAAGCGCGCGCAAGTCTCCACCGGCAAGACCTGACCCATGTCCACGCCCCCCACCGCCCAGTTCTGGCACGACCCCACCTGGCCGGCCGTTGTGGAGCTGCGCCGCGCCCGGGCCAGCCGGGCCTGCTACCGGCCCCACAGCCACCCCACCGTGTCCATCGGGGCGGTGGATCAGGGGCGCAGCCAGTTCACCGGGCACCGGCAGGCGCCGCAGGGGCTGCTGCCGGGCGCCGTGGTGCTGGTGCCCGCCCAGGTGGTGCACGCCTGCAACCCCGCGCCAGAGCAGGCCTGGAGCTACCAGATGCTGCACCTGGAGGCCGGCTGGTGGGCGGCCCTGCGCGCCGAGTGCGGCCTGCCGCCAGGGCCGGACGAGGCCAGCGTGCACCGGCATCGGCCCGCGCTGTACCGCGCCTTCTGTCGGCTGAACGCCCTGTTGGCGGAATCAGCCATCCCGGTGGCCGACAAGGAAGCGGCGCTGGTCGACTTCCTGGCCACGCGGCTCTGGCGCTTGCCGACGCCCGCCGCGCTGCCCTGGCCGGCGGCGGCCCCCGGCTTGACGGACTTGCTGCAGGCCCTGGCTGAGGGTGAAGGCCCCTTGCCCAGCCTGCCCGCGCTGGCGGCCCGGCTGGGGGTGAGCCGCTTCCAGCTGGTGCGCCACTTCCGGCACCAGACGGGCCTGACCCCGCACGCCTGGCTGCTCAACCAGCGGATCACCCGCGCGCGGGCGCACCTGCGGGCCGGCGCGCCCCTGGCCGAGTTGGCCGACCAGCTGGGCTTTGCCGACCAGAGCCACTTCCAGCGCGTCTTCAAGGCCCATGCGGGGGTCACGCCCCACGGCTACCGCCAACGCTCGACCTGAGCGTGGCGCCGCGCAGCGCGGCCGCACACTGCAATTTCCTTCAAGACAGCCCCCCGCCCTCGCCCGCAGACTGCCCGCTGTTTCCTGAACAGCCCGCGGGGCAAGGTGTCGATCGTGCTGCAGATGTTCCTGTGGGTGGCCACGGCCCACTTCCTGGCCTTGCTCTCGCCGGGGCCTGACTTCTTTCTGGTGGTGCGCACCGGCCTGGCCGGGGGCTGGCGTCCGGCCTTCTGGGCCAGCCTGGGCATTGCGGCGGCCAATGGCCTGTTCATCGCCCTTGCGTTGGGCGGCCTGTCGCTGCTGCGGCCGGACAGCCCGCTGTTCCGGCTGTTGCAGGCGGCCGGCGGGCTCTACCTGCTGTACCTGGGCTGGATGAGCTGGCGGCATGCAGGGGCGTCCACGCTGGAGACCCCGGCCACACCGACCGACGCCCGCCCGGCCGCGCGGCAGGCCCGGGCCTGCTTCTGGCCCGGGCTCTGGTCCGGCCTCTTGAACCCGAAGAACGCCTTGTTCTACGCCAGTCTGGCGGCGCTGCTGGGGCCCGGGGTCAGCGTGGGCTGGAAGTGGCTGACCGGCCTGTGGATGGTGCTGGCCGTGCTGGGCTGGGACACGCTGGTGGGCAGCGCGCTGGGCCACGCCACGGTGCGCCGCCGCTTCGCCCGCGCCCTGCCGGGGCTGGAGCGGGCCTGCGGCGTTGCCTTGTCCGCCTCCGGCGCGGCGGTGTGCGCCGCGGCCCTGGGCAGCCCGGCCCTGACCTCACGCATCACCAGCGTCGTGAACCGGATGGTCCACCGGTAGGGCCCGCGGGCCTGGGCGGCCTGCGCTGGACGCACGAACGGCGCGCGGCCCGCACCAGCGGTCCACCACCGCGAACAAGGCCTCCGGCTCGAAGGGCTTGGCCACGAAATCGTTCATGCCGGCCTCCAGGCAGCGATGCCGGTCCTCGGCCAGCACGCTGGCGCTCATCGCGATGATGGGCAGACGACGGGCGTCCACATGCTGGCGCAAGGCCTGCGTGGCCTGCACGCCGTCCAGCTCGGGCATCTGCATGTCCATCAGTACCAGGTCGTACCTGCCCGCGCAGGCCATGGCCACGACCTCCCGGCCGTTTTCAGCCACCTCGACCTGGGCGCCAGCCTGCCGCAGCAGCTGGGCCGCCACCAGCTGATTGACCGGGTTGTCCTCGGCCAGCAGCAGGCGCCGCCCCTGCAGGCGCTGGCTTCCATTCCCCCGCGGCTGGGCCGGCGCGGCGTCAGGCGGGTCCGCCGTGGGCGCAGCCTGCACCAGCCCGAGCTTGGCCGTGAACCAGAAGCACGCCCCCTGCCCGGGCGCGCTCTCGACACCGATCTCGCCACCCATCAGGCCCACCAGCTGGCGTGAGATGGCCAGCCCCAAGCCGGTGCCGCCGTGGCGGCGCGTGGGCGAGCTGTCGACCTGTTCGAATTCCTGAAACAGCCGGGCCTGGTCTTCCAGGGGAATGCCGATGCCCGTGTCTCGCACGGCAAAGTGCAACCGCACGGTCTGGGCCTCGCGGGCCAGCACCCGAATGTGCAAATCGACCTCGCCATGCTCGCTGAACTTGACCGCGTTGTGTCCCAGGTTGACCAGCACCTGGCCCAAGCGCAGCGCGTCGCCGATCAGCAGGGCCGGCACATCGGGCTCGCACTGGCAGGTCAGCGCCAGCCCCTTGCGCTCAGCCGCATCCCCGATCAGGCCGCGCACCCGGGTCAGCACGGTCTCGAGTTGGAAGGGTTCCATGGCCAGCGTCATGCGCCCCGCGTCGGCCTTGCTCAGGTCCAGGATGTCGTTGACGATGCCCAGCAGATGACCGGCGGCCTGCTGCAGTTGGCCCACGTGGGCCCGCTGCGCAGGCGCCAGCGCGGTTTGCTGCAGCAGATGGCCCAGCCCGTGGATGGCGTTGAGCGGGGTGCGGATCTCATGGCTCATGTTGGCCAGGAAGGCCGCCTTGGCCCGCGCCGCGGCCTCGGCTTCCAGCTTGGCGGCGGCCAGGGCCCGGTTGGCAGCCAGCAGGGCCTGCGTGCGTTCGGCCACCCGGGCCTCCAGGCCTTCGTTGGCGCGTTGCAGCGCCTGACTCAGCTCGGTCACCCGGGCCAGCTGCTGCTCAAAACTGTGCGAGGTGCTCGTCCCCATGAGCGCCCCCATCACGCAAATGACGCCATAGAGCACCGCATAGACCCCGGGGAGGGCCGGCTCGGCTTCGACGCCATGGATGCGAAAGACCCACACCAGCCCCAAACCGGTCAGCCCAGCCAAGGCAAAACCATAGGCCTGACGGCGGCCCAGCATCCAGCCAGCGAGCACCGTGGCCAACGGCAGCAATGCCCAGGCGGCGCTGTGCACCCCGGCCACCTGGTAAGCCGCTGCCGGCGTGGCCAGCACCAGCGTGCTCGGGAAGACCCAGGCGGCCCAGCGCGGGCGCCCCAGACGCAGCAGCAGCA
>JAYSCA010000180.1:0-5615 GCA_041915165.1 Ideonella sp. | reverse complement strand
TGTCGAAAGCCTCGGGCAACTGGGCCACTTGCACCCCGGTGGCGAAGGCGTCGACCGGGTCGTAGCTGCCGATGGCGCAGAACGGGTCCTCGACGTTGTCGCTGGCCAGCAGCACCGGGATGCCGCGCGCGCGTGCTTCCTTGACCAAGGTGATGCCGCGCTGGCGCGGGGTGCGGCCGGTTACCGCGTCCTGCAGCAGCAGGTTGGTGATGGGCAGCGAGACCAGGGTGATGGGCGTCTGCGCCACCGCGTCCAGCGTGGCCAGGGCCTGCGGTTCGTCCTGGGCCGCCAGCGCGCAGACATGGCCGCAGACTGCCCGGCCGGCGTAGCCGATCTCGCGCAGCGTGCGGGCCACCAGGGCCAGGCCCTCGGCCTGGGGGCTGAGCTCCTCGTCCACGTGCAGATCCAGGTCCAGGTCGGCCTCGGCCGCGGCCTGCAGCAGCTGGTGGGCCGAGCGGGCCGTCCAGTGGTGCGAGTGGATGAAGCCCCCCAGCAGTGCGCCCGGGCCGCTGGCCGCGATGTGGCGGGCCAGGCGATGCGCCTGGGCCAGGTCCTCGAAGGCGGTCTGCGGGATCAGCGCGGCGCGCTCCAGCTGGATGCGGCCGGCCCACTCTTGCGCCAGCTCGCCCAGCACCGACCAGCCCAGCGGCTCCTGGCTGGGCTCCCACCAGTCCACATGGCTGCGGATGCGGGTCACGCCAGCTTCCCAGGCCCAGTGCAGGGCCTGGCTGGCGCGGGCATGGATGTCTGCGCGGGTCCAGTGGGCGCGGTCCGCCATCATGGCCTCAATAGCGGCCAACAGGCCCGGCTTCACGGCGCCGATGCGGTCCAGCGTGAAGGTCTTGTCCAGGTGGGTGTGGGCATCGACCAGGCCGGGCAGCACCGGCGCGCCGGCCAGGTCCCAGTCGGCAGCCGAGGCCGCTGCGGTGTCCGGTGCCATCGGGGCCAGGGCCTGGATGCGACCGTCTTGCAGACGGAGGCAGGCCAGGGCCGGACGGCCTGCGGCGTCCATCGGCCAGGCGGCCGGCAGCAGCCAGCGCGGCAGGCGCGCGTTGAGCAGCCGCGCGGGCGCCGTGGCGGTGAGGGTGGGACTGGCCATGGCGTTCAGGCGAAGCGTTCCATGGCGGCGCGCACCTTGGCCTTGAAAGCGCCCAGCGTGGTCGGCGTGGCGACGTTCATGTGGTAGTACGGGTGGTAGCTGATGCGCGCGGTGCCACCGGTGAGCAGGCGCAGGTAGCGCTTGATGACGCGACGCGGCGGGTCGCCCATGTACCAGGCCACCCAGCGCGGCCGGCCGTAGGTGACCACCGCGGAGATGTGCTTCAGGTGGGTCAGCGCCGGTTTGACGTGGGCTGGGTCGCTGATGTCAAAGGCCACGCCGGGCATCAGCACCCGGTCGAAGAAGCCCTTGAGCATGGCCGGCAGGCCCATGCACCAGGTGGGAAAGCAGAACACCAGGGCTTCGGCCCGCTGCAGTCGCTCCACATAGCCTTTGACCGGCAGCTGGTTGCTGGGCACGGTGTGGTAGCCCAGGCGTTCCTCGCGCGAGAGCACGGGGTTGAAGCCTTCGGCGTAGAGGTCGCAGTCATCGACCTCGTGGCCGGCGGCCCGCAGGCCTTGCAGCACTTCCTGGTGCAGCGCGGCGTTGAAGCTGGTTTCCACCGGGTGGCAGAAGATCACAAGGACACGCATGGCGATCGGCTCTTAAATTTGACCGTTGGTCAAAATAAGCAAGCGCGATGCCAACTGCCGGCCCGCGTGGCATGTGCGGGGATAGGTCCCTGGAAGGCCGCGCAGCCGCCGTCCCCGCCATGCACAGGCATGAGGCGTTTTGCACCAGAAGCCAGCCGGGTGCGCGCTGCGGGGGCGGGGTCAGCCGCTCAGTCGGGCGAGAGCCCGCAGGCCAGCAGCACCGTGGTGGCGATCTCGTCGGCGATGGTGTCCAGCGGCGGGTGGGCGCCCATCATCACCGCCACCTGGGCCTGGTAGTCGGCGTAGTACTGGGTCATGCCCCAGATCTGCTGCAGCAGCAGCAATGGGTCGCGCGGGCGCAGCAGGCCGGCATCCATCCAGCGCTGCAGCAGCCGGGCCTTGGACTGGGTGGAGGCCAGCATCTCCGGCCAGTAGCGGGCGATGTGGCTGCCGCCGGCCAGCATCTCGGCGGTGAAGATGCGCGACACCGGCCCGTTGGTCAGGGCGTAGTGCAGCTTGCGGCGCACATAGTCACGCAGCAGCTGGGCGGGGGTCTGGCCCGCCTCTTCGGTCAGCGAAAAAGCCTCGCGCCATTCGTTGACCACCTCGTGCAGCAGGTTGGCGTAGAGCTCGTCCTTGCTGCCCGCGTAATAGAGCAGCTGCTGCTTGGTCAGCCCGGCCCCCTCGGCCACGGCCTGCATGGTGGCGCCGGCAAAGCCGTGGCGGCTGAACACGTCGATCGCCGAGCTGCGGATGGCGGCCAGGATCTGCGCGCGGCCGGCGTGGTGGCGCTGCCGGGGCTGGCGCACGGTGCGCCGCGGCGGGGCCACCGGCTCGCTGCTGGGGGGCATGGTCGGGCGGAACAGCGGCGAAGGGGCCTCCGTCACCGAAGGGGGCGGCGCGGGCCGCAGCACGCCACTGGTGGCGCGCGTGGCGGCAGCGCGCGCCTTGCGGATCGGGGACGAAGCGGGGGGAGTCATGAACGATGAAGCGTGCGGCCGGGGGCACACAGGCCCCCAGCGGCAAGCATCTTATAGGCCACCTTTGTGCCGGCGGCCTCTCTTCATGCTGCGCAGCTCAGACGGCCGCCAGCGCCTGGTCGAGGTCGGCGATCAGGTCGTCCACGTGCTCGATGCCCACCGACAGGCGCACCGCGTCCTCGCTCACGCCGGCCTTCTCCAGTTCCGCGGGCGAGAGCTGGCGGTGGGTTGTGGAGGCCGGGTGGGTGGCCAGCGACTTGGCGTCGCCGATGTTGACCAGGCGGGTGAACAGCTTCAAGCCGTCCAGGAAGCGGGCGCCCGCCTCGCGGCCCTGGCCGGCTGGCGCCTTGACGCCAAAGGTGAACAGACCCGAGGGACGGCCGCCCAGGTACTTCTGGGCCAGCGGATGTTCGGGGTGGTCGGCCAGACCGGCGTAGTTCACCCAGCCCACCTTGGGGTGCTGCTGCAGGTACTGGGCCAGCGCCAGGGTGTTGTCGCAGATGCGGTCCATGCGCAGGGCCAGGGTTTCGATGCCCTGCAGGATCTGGAAGGCGTTGAAGGGCGAGATGGCCGCGCCGGTGTTGCGCAGCGGCACCACGCGCGCCCGGCCGATGTAGGCCGCCGGGCCCAGGGCCTCGGTGTAGACCACGCCGTGGTAGCTCACGTCCGGCTCATTCAGGCGCTTGAAGCGCGCCTTGTGCTGGGCCCAGGGGAACTTGCCCGAATCGATGATGGCGCCGCCCAGGCTGGTGCCGTGGCCGCCCAGGTACTTGGTGAGCGACTCCACCACGATGTCGGCGCCGTGTTCGATCGGCCGGCACAGGTAGGGGCTGGCCACCGTGTTGTCCACGATCAGCGGGATGCCGTGCCGGTGGGCGATCTCGGCCAGGCGGGCGATGTCGGTCACGTTGCCCTTGGGGTTGCCCAGGGTCTCGGCGTAGAGCGCCTTGGTGCGCTCGTCGATCAGGCTCTCGAACTGCTCGGGCTGACGGTAGTCGGCAAAGCGGGTCTGGATGCCGTACTGCGGCAGCGTGTGGGCCAGCAGGTTGTAGGTGCCGCCGTACAGGGCGCTGGAGGAGACGATGTTGTCGCCGGCCTCGGTGATGGTCAGGATGGCGTAGGTGACCGCGGCCTGGCCCGAGGCCAGGGCCAGCGCGCCGATGCCGCCTTCCAGCGCCGCCACCCGCTTTTCCAGCACGTCGGTGGTCGGGTTCATGATGCGGGTGTAGATGTTGCCCGGCACCTTCAGGTCGAACAGGTCGGCACCGTGCTGGGCGCTGTCGAAGGCGTAGGCCACCGTTTGGTAGAGCGGCACGGCGACCGACTTGGTGGTGGGATCCGGGTCGTAACCGGCATGGACGGCCAGGGTTTCGAAGCGTTGCGGTGCAGAGCTCATGGTGTGTTGTGGTGGGTGTGAAAGCGAACCCCCAAGGCTATCGCCTTCTCGGGCCCGCGCGAAGCACGTCACGCGCATAAGCAGCTGCGCTTTGCTGCGCTGCAGCCAACCGTGCAATCCCGGGGCTCGGCGCCCGAGGGGCGCCACTAGAATCGGTCGCGCCTCCCGACGCCCGGGGGCGCCAGCACCACGGAGCCCCATCCCGATGACCCAAGAGCACACGGACGCCACCGGCACGGCCTCGACGGCCGCTTTGCGCATTCTGAAGAAGTACCCGAACCGGCGTCTGTACGACACCCAGGCCAGCTGCTACATCACGCTGGCCGATGTGAAGCAGATGGTGCTGGATGGGCTGGAGTTCGAGGTGCGGGACGCCAAGACCGGCGAGGACCTGACCCGCAGCATCCTGCTGCAGATCATCCTGGAGGAAGAGGCAGGCGGCATGCCCATGTTCAGCGCCCGTTCGCTGGCGCAGATCATCCGCTTCTACGGCCATGCCATGCAGGGCATGATGGGCAGCTACCTGGAGAAGAACCTGCAGACCTTCGTGGACATGCAGGGCCGGCTGGCCGAGCAGGCCAGCGGCCTGTACGACCCCAAGAGCTTCACGCCCGAGATGTGGTCCCAGTTCATGAGCGGTCAGGCCCCGGTGATGCAGGGTCTGATGGGCAATTACCTGGAACAGTCCAAGAACCTGTTCGTGCAAATGCAGGAACAGATGCAGAAGCAGGCCGGCAACCTGTTCGGCGGCTTCCCGCCGCCGCCGGCGCAGAAGTAGTTCACGCACCGGGACCGAGGCGGGTTTGAGACAATCCCGCCCCATGAGCTCCGCACCCGACACCGCCGCCACCCTGAACACCGGCGGCGACGCCCCCACCATCGGCTTCGTCAGCCTGGGCTGCCCCAAGGCGCTGACCGATTCCGAGCTGATCCTCACCCAGCTCTCGGCCGAAGGCTACAAGACCGCCAAGACCTACCAGGGCGCCGACCTGGTGATCGTCAACACCTGCGGCTTCATCGACGATGCCGTGCAGGAGAGCCTGGACGCCATCGGCGAGGCCCTGGCGGAGAACGGCAAGGTCATCGTCACCGGCTGCCTGGGCGCGCGCGAGGGCGCGGACGGCGGCAACATGGTGCGCGAGGCGCATCCCAAGGTGCTGGCCGTGACCGGCCCGCACGCCACCCAGGAGGTGATGGACGCGGTGCACCAGCACGTGCCCAAGCCGCACGACCCCTTCGTGGACCTGGTGCCGGCCGCCGGCATCAAGCTCACCCCCAAGCACTACGCCTACCTGAAGATCAGCGAGGGCTGCAACCACCGCTGCACCTTCTGCATCATCCCCAGCATGCGCGGCGATCTGGTGTCGCGCCCAGTGGGCGATGTGCTCAACGAGGCCCGGGCCCTGTTCGAGGGCGGGGTGAAGGAACTGCTGGTCGTCAGCCAGGACACCTCGGCCTATGGCGTGGACGTGAAGTACCGCACCGGCTTCTGGAACGGCGCGCCGGTCAAGACCCGCATGCTGGACCTGGCGGCCAAGCTGGGCGAG
>JAYSCA010000179.1:0-5632 GCA_041915165.1 Ideonella sp. | reverse complement strand
TGGCCGCCGCCCGCGCCGCCCTGGGCACCGAGCGCTTCGACCTGGTGCTGCTGGACCTGGGCCTGCCGGTGGGTGGGCCTGGCGGCCCCGGCAGCGCGAGCGATCCGAGCGCGGACGGCCTGAGCCTGCTGGGCGAGCTGCGCCAGCGCAGCGACACCACGCCGGTCATCGTGCTGACCGCGCGCGACGGCCCGGGCGACCGGGTGCGCGGCCTGGACACCGGGGCCGACGACTACCTGGTCAAGCCCTTCGAGTTCGACGAGCTGACCGCCCGCATCCGCGCCGTGCTGCGCCGCCATGGCGGCCGCGCCCAGCCGGTGCTGCGCCACGGCGCCATCGTGCTGGACCCGGCCACCCGCCAGGTGCAGGTGGCCGGCGAGCCGGTGCTGCTGTCGGCGCGCGAGTTCGCGGTGCTCGAAGCCCTGATGCAGCGCCCGGGCGCCCTGCTCTCGCGCGCCCAGCTGGAGGACCGGCTCTACGGCTGGGGCGAGGAGATCGAGAGCAACGCCGTCTCGGTCTATGTGCACCAGCTGCGGCGCAAGCTGGGGGCCGAGCGCATCGGCACCGTGCGCGGGGTGGGCTACTTCCTGACGCCGGTGGACGCGGCATGAGGTTCTGGCGATCGCTGCGCTGGCGGCTGCTGCTGTCCCTGCTGGCGGTGCTGTCGGCCGCCGCCGTCATCGTGGCCGGCCTGACCTACCGCGCGGTGCTGGCCGACACCGAGGCCCTGTTCGACTACCAGCTGCAGCAGATGGCCCTGTCGCTGCGCGACCAGGGCGCCATCGCCCCGGACCAGGCCCGCGCCCTGGCCGACCAGCGCCTGGACTTCGTGGTGCAGATCTGGACCGAGGACGGTCGCAGCATCTACGCCTCTCAGCTGCAGCAGGCCCTGCCGGAGAAGGCGGTGCTGGGCCTGGCCGACATCGCGGTGGGCGGCGAAATCTGGCGCAGCTTCGCGGTGGCCTCGGCCGGCCGGGTCATCCAGGTGGCCCAGCCCGAGCGCATCCGCCGCGGTCGGGCGGCCCAGGCCGCGCTGCGCAGCGTCGCGCCCCTGGCCTGGCTGGCCCTGCCCCTGGTGGCCCTGCTGTGGTGGCTGGTGGACCTGCTGACCGCCCCGCTGCAACGCCTGGCGCGCGACGTGGGCCGGCGCGACGCCACCGCCCTGTCGCCCCTGCCCGAAGCCGAACTGCCCGACGAGGTGCGACCCCTGGTGGCCGCGCTCAACGCCCTGCTGGCCCGGCTGGACGAGGGCATGAGCACCCAGCGCGCCTTCGTGGCCGACGCGGCCCATGAGCTGCGCTCGCCGCTGACCGCGCTGAAGCTGCAGCTGCGCGCGCTCAAGGACGCCCCGGCCGAGGCCGAGCGCGGCGCGGCCATCCAGGCCCTGGGCGAAGGCATCGACCGCGCCGCGCGCCTGGTCGAGCAGTTGCTGGCCCTGGCCCGCAACGAACCCGGCAGCCCGCCGCCCGAGCCGCAGGCGCTGGACCTGGCCGAACTGGCCGGCGAGGCCCTGGCCGACCTCTGGCCCCAGGCCCAGGCCCGTCACGTCACGCTGGCCCTGGAGGCCGAGCAGGCGGTGCCGATGCGCGGCGACCGCGCCGCCCTGTCGGCCCTGGTGCGCAACCTGGCCGACAACGCACTGCGCTACGGCAGCGAAGGCGGCCAGGTGCGGCTGCAGGTGAGCGCCGAGGCCGACGGCCCGCGGCTGACGGTGGACGACGACGGCCCCGGCATTCCGCCGGCCGAGCGCGAGCGCGTCTTCGACCGCTTCTGGCGCCGCGACAGCGGCCGCGCCGACGGCACCGGCCTGGGCCTGGCCATCGCCCAGGCGGTGGCCCAGCGCCACGGCGGTCAGATCACCCTGGGCGATTCACCGCTGGGGGGGCTGCGGGTGAAGGTGCGCCTGCCTGCACAAACTACTTGAAAAGCTTGTTCACTTTCTGCTGGAGCTTCTGCTCCATGGCAGTCTGCCTTTCCTGCTGCTTGCGGATCTGAGCCTGACGCTGTGCCTCGTTGAGCGAGGCCCAGCTGCAAGGCTCGGCATAGAGTGGGTCTGCCAGACAACGGGTCTTGAGCACGAGCATGCTCGCGGCATTACGTACGGAGTACAGACTCAGGCCCAGGCTGCGCTGGTCCTGTGGCAAGGCGTCGATGCGCTCGTTGACTTCGCGTTGAAAGGTGATCACGTCGGGATACAGGGCTGGCGGACTGCCGAAGCGCTCCAGGCCCGCCTGGAGCGTTGCAACGGCGGTGTCGTAATGGCCCAAGGCATCGCGCTGAAGCCGGGCCAACAGTTGGTAAGCCGCGAACGAAGCATCCGGCGCCTCGGTGATTCTGGTGAGTGCAGCAGCCACCCGCTCCGGCTCCTGCGAGGGCATGGTCATAGCCTGCAGAGTCTGGGCGGCTGCGGTGTGCAGGGGCTGAGGCAACGCCGCCAAGGCCCGCATGCTGCCGGCAAGACCGTTCTTGTCACCTGTGGCCGCGGCCTGCAGGCACTGCGCTACCACCAGGTATTCGGCTTCCTGGCTGCGGAAGTCCGCACTGTCCCGCACCGCTCGCCAGGCGTCCACGCCTCGGGCGGCCGGACGCTGGCGTGGACGCCCCTCGACCAGCTTCTGCGCCTGTGCAATGCGTTCCTCAATACTGGGATGATCATCGGTGCCGGAGCCGGAGGGGACGGCGGGCGTCGCCTTCCCGTGCCTTTCCACCGATTGAATGCGCTCGAGGAATGCGCGCACACTAGGAACGAAGGCGTAGCCCAGGGACTGGGTGATATCGACGGCAAATGCATCAGCGTCGAGCTCCTGCGAGCGACTCCATTGCGGCATCACTAGCTCCGACCAGCCTGACTCTGTCAGCGACCGCGTGATGCCATGGTCGTTCCTGGCGTTGCCGGTAGCAATCGCCGCGCCCGCGAGTGCCATATGCGTGACGGTGCCAAGGGCGTTCTTCGTCCCCATGTGGCCCAACATGAGATGCGCGTACTCGTGGGACAGCAGGGCGGCCAGCTCAGGCTCACTGTCGATGGATTTCAACCAGCCCAGGTCGATCACCATCCAGCCTTCGGAGGTGCTGAAAGCGTTATAGGACAGACGCGGCCGAACCCGTACCTGCATGAAGTGCGCCGGCTGCGGTCCTGCGGCCTGGATGCGCTGGACAAGCGCATCCAGATAGCTCTGCGCCGCCGGCAGCTGGGCCAAGCCCAGTTCTTGACTCTGCAGCGCCAGCAACTGGTTCTCACGCTGGGCGTTCAGACCAACCTCTGCGGTGGGCTCGTCTGCCCGGCACAGGCCGAGACCGCCCGCCGCCAGCCCCATCACCAATGCGACCGTTCGCAACGAAGACGTGAACATGCTCATTGACATCCGGTGGACGCGCCCTGGATGGCCGCAGTCTTGGTCGGCTTGCGGGCGACCTTCACGCAGTCATACGGCACCGGCTTGGAAACACTGACCTGGGCACCATCAAGCCAGACCGCCTTGCCGCTCCACCGCACCTGAAGAAAGTCGCCATCGACGGCGAGAATGTCGAGCGGAAAGTGCACATCCTTCACCGCCACGCTGTCCACCGGCTTGGCGTCATAGGCCGCCGTGTACAGCGACAAGGTGCTCACCCCTTTGAGAGCGCCTTGCACCTGGTCCTGGCTGGCAGTCTGGGCTGATGCGCCGCCGGCCATCAGGACTCCGAGCAACAGGAAGGCCCGCAGTTGACGCTGGATCTTAGGCAAGTTCATCACGTAAATCACTCCTCGGCAGTGTTTGAACGGGTCGGGGACGAAACACCATGGCCCAGATGTTCATAGGCTTCCTCAGTTTCGCGACTGGCAGAGAACAGCTCACCCAGCAGGCAAAACGCCAGCACGGATCCGTAGCCGATCACTGACACGCGCACGGCGCCCTCCAGCAGCCAGCTCAGCGGTACGGCTAGCAGGAGCAGGACGTAGAACTGCCCGAGACGACCCAGAGTGCCTCCAAGCTCCTGCCCGAAACGATGCAGGAACACCCGCCACCCCAGCGGCCCGGCAATCGGCCTGCCCGCTGCAACGGGCCGCCAGCCGGCCGAACCGGCACGCCGCCACAAACCGCGCAGGACCCGGCTGCCACGCGCCAGCAGCCGGCGCCCCAGCGCCAGGCCAAGCGCGACAAGAAAGAAGCTGCCGCCGAGCACCGGCACCTCGGCCCACTCACCCCAGCGGCCACCCAGTTCGGGATGAAGCCACTCGTCCCCGAAGTGCAGCAGGTTGTCGGCGGCCTGGGCATGCAGATAGACACCCGGAATATCCCCATGCAAGGGAGATCCGACAAAGTCACCGGCCTCGAAGGAGCCCCCGTAGAACACGGCGCGGTCCTCCAGCAACGCGCGCTGCGCTCCGTCCTGCTCGGCGGTCTTCGGGGCCGTCAGACTGGCTGCCTCGATGCTCTGATGCATGGGACAGGCCGGGCGCAGGTCCTGATGAAGACCCAGCCATCCGGCAAAGAAGCCTTGCAGAGGCAGCTGGTCCTGCCACCGAAGCGGCCGGCAATAGCGTTCGCCGCTGTCGCCCGAGTCGGCGTGCCCTGAGGCATCGCCTCCCTCAGCCCCGGTCCCGGTGGCACGCTGCCATGCCGGCCCCTGGACCGCATCCCCGCTTCCCCAGACCAGGCCCATCTCGGCCTCGCCGCTTTCAACCTCGATGGCATGACCTCGCAGCACCTGCGCCATGGCCAGAGCGGCAGAGGGCATCGCCTGTCCCCCGACCTCGGAAACCAGCGGATAACGCCATGCAATGCGGTCCGCCTCGTCCGGAGCGTAATCCACGGCTACCTTGCGAAAACAGGGCTCTCCCTGTGTGTCACGCAGTTGCTCCAGTTCCGGTCGTAGCAATCCTTCGCCAGCATCGGAGCCGGCCGCCATGAAAACCGGGATGCCATCGGCCTTGAACGCACACAGCACGGACAGCAGCTGCGGCAGACTGGGATCCTCGCGCTGCGCCTGGAATTGGAAATCGACGAACACCGCCTTGGGTCGCCCCAGCCGAATGCGCTCGAGCAGGCGTGCATGCTGGCCGTAACTCAGCGGCCAGGTCGTCCGGTAACGCGCCAGAGTCTGCTGACCCAAATCCACCACCAGCAGACGACGGCTGAGAGCCTGTCCCGCCGCCCCACGGCTGTAGAAGTAGCCATCGAAGGGTGCGTACATGCGGGCAGCCAGGTGGCGGAACATGGTGCTAACCGGTGAGCCGGCGGTCAGCACGTCCATGGACACCCCGACCAGGGCCACGATGAATGCGGTGGCCAGAATCCGCAATGCGGACCACAGCCACGTCCTCCACTCCAGTCTGCGGATAGCGCTCTGCGGCGCTTTCTCGTTCAACATCGAGAAACCTCCAGTTACAGGGCACTGTAGCGGAGATTCCCCTACCGGCGGTACGGTCCATGGAGGATTCACGGGCCGCTGTGATGCGGACGCCACGCATTCGGACATGTCCGGCGCCCCGGGTCGCCGGCAGGCTCTCGGCTTTCTCGCCCTAACCTTCGCTTCATCTTCGCCTCACGAAGGCCTCATCGCCTCTGCGCACCATGGCTGCCATGCGGTTGAACCGCGCTTCCATGACCGACAAGGAGTTCCCGCGATGAGCACCACCAAGACCCTC
>JAYSCA010000178.1:0-5646 GCA_041915165.1 Ideonella sp. | reverse complement strand
TGTCGGCCAGGCGCAGGTTGGTGTTGGCGATGCTGCCCACCGCGTAGCCCGGGTAGGTGCTGCTGTTGCTGCTGGTGACGACGGTGCCCACCGAGGTTTCGGTGTGGTAGCGCTCGAAGCGCAGGCCGCCGTTGAGCTTCCAGGCCTCGTTGAAGGTCAGTGTGTCCAGCACATAGAGCGCGCCGGTGGTGGTCTTGCCCTCGGTGTCGGCGCCGGTCAGGTAGGGCACGCCCAGCGAGACGCTGGGGTCGGGGTGGTAGAGGTTGGCGTTGGGGTTGTTGATCGCGCTGTAGCTGACGCCGTTGATCGTCTGGGCCGTGGTGCCGGTGCCTTTCGTCAGCTGGCGCTCATAGATCAGCTCCACCCCGGCGGCCAGGTCGTGGCGGATGCCGGCGGTCTCGAAGCGGCTGCTGACGCTGGTCTGGTTGGTCAGGATCTCGTTGGTCTGGTCGGTGCGCTGGCGGATGCGGCTGACGGTCCAGGTGGCGGGATCGCTGGCGGTGGGGGCGGCCAGGGTGTAGATGCCGGTCAGCACCCGGTCCATGTGCGTCTGGCCGTAGCGGGTGAGGTTGCGCACCGTGGTGCCCGGCGCGAGGTCGTGCTCGAACTTCACGGTGAACATGTCGGCGTCGACCTTCTCGTAGTCGTCGCGGCTGCCGTAGAAGTTGTGGCGGTCAACCTTGGCGCCGGCGTTGAGGGCGCTGTTGGCGTTGTAGAAGCCGCTCATGCCGATGGTCGGGATGCCGCCATCGGGCACGTTGTCCTGGTGGGCGTGCTGGGAGTACAGGTAGAGGCGAGTGGGCGTGTTCAGGCCAAAGGCCACGCCCGGCGCGACGGCCCAGCCCTTGTTCTTGACCTCGTCGCGGCCATCGACGCCGCTGTCCTGGGTCATCACATTCAGGCGCCAGGCGCTGGTCTCGCCAAAGCCGCGGCCGATGTCGGCGGTGGCCCGCAGCGTGTCGGCGGTGCCCAGGGTCAGGCTGCCCTCGGTGCGCTCCTCGCGCTCGGGCAGCTTGCTGATCAGGTTCACATAGCCGCCGGCCGCGCCGCGGCCGATGTCGGCGCCGGCGGGCCCCTTGACCACTTCGACCTGCTCGACGTTGAACACGTCGCGCGTCACGGCGCCCAGGTCGCGGATGCCATCGACGAAGGTCGAGGTCTGGGTCGAGAAGCCGCGCATCTGGAAGGTGTCGCCGGCCGAGGTGTTGCCGTTCTCGCCCAGCTGCAGCGTGATGCCCGGCGTGTTGCGCAGGGCCTCGGTCAGCGTGGCGGCGCCCTGCTGCTGGATCAGCTCTTTCTTGATCACCTGCACCGACTTGGGCGTGTCCAGCAGCGGCTGGGTCAGCTTGGGCGAGGCGCTGGTGTCGGCCTTGTAGGCCGATTCCGGGCTGGCGGTGATGCTGACCGTGGGCAGCGTGGTGGCGTCGGGGGCTGGGGCGGTCTGGGCCTGCAGCGCCAAGGGCAGGCTCAGCAGGGCCGCGCCCAGGGTGGCGGGGGCGGCGGACGGAAGGGGGCGGGGCGTGCCATGACGCCGGCTGCGGATGTAGGTGGACATGCGTGTGGACGGAGCAAAGGTGGTGTGGGGACCATCTCGGCGTCCTCGAAGCCAGCGGCTGGCGGTGGCTGGCATGTCCTGCTTCGGGGGCCTGATCGTGCCGTGCCAGCCGGGGCCGGCACGGGTTGACGAATATTAATGCAAATGAGAAAGGTTCGCAATAAAGAGTCACAACAGACCTCCGCAGAGGTCTGGGTGGCTTACTGGAAGGCCACCTCGGCGAAGCTGCGCAGCTTGCGGCTGTGCAGCGGGGCCACGCCGCCGGCGCGCAGCAGTTCCAATGCCCGGATGCCGATGCGCAGGTGCTGGTCCACCCGTTCACGGTAGAAGGTGTTGGCCATGCCCGGCAGCTTGATCTCACCGTGCAGCGGCTTGTCGGAGACGCACAGCAGCGTGCCGTAGGGCACCCGGAAGCGGAAGCCGTTGGCCGCGATGGTGGCGCTTTCCATGTCCAGTGCCACCGCGCGGCTCTGGCTGAAGCGGCGCTCGGGACCCGGATGCGGCAGCAGTTCCCAGTTGCGGTTGTCGGTGGTGGCCACGGTGCCGGTGCGCAGCACCTTCTTCAGCTCGTAGCCCGAGAGCTGGGTGACCTCAGCGACGGCTTGTTCCAGGGCCAGCTGCACCTCGGCCAGGGCCGGGATGGGCACCCACAGCGGCAGCTCCTCGTCGAGCACATGGTCCTCGCGCACATAGCCGTGGGCCAGCACGTAGTCGCCCAGTTGCTGGGTGTTGCGCAGGCCGGCGCAGTGGCCCAGCATCAGCCAGGCGTGCGGCCGCAGCACGGCGATGTGGTCGGTCGCGGTCTTGGCGTTGGACGGGCCCACGCCGATGTTGACCATCGTGATGCCGCTGCCGTCCTCGCGCACCAGGTGGTAGGCCGGCATCTGCGGCAGCCGGGGCGGCGGCGAACCGCTGGGCTGGGCCTGCCGGCCGGCGCGCGGCGTCACCACGTTGCCGGGCTCGACGAAGGCGATGTAGTCGCTCTCCGGGCTCTGCATCAGCTGGTGGCCCAGGCGGATGAACTCGTCGATGTAGAACTGGTAGTTCGTGAACAGCACGAAGTTCTGGAAGTGCTCGGGCGCGGTGCCGGTGTAGTGGCGCAGCCGCTGCAGCGAGTAGTCCATGCGCGGCCCGGTGAACAGGGCCAGCGGCTGGGGCTCGCGCGGACCGGGTTCATGGGTGCCGTTGGCAATGCCGTCGTCCATGGCGGCCAGATCCGGCAGGTCGAAGTGCTCGGCCAGACGGCGCCGGCGTTCCGGGTCCAGGTGGCCTTCCACATGCTCGTCGTCGGCCAGCGAGAAGTGCACCGGGATGGGCTGGCGACCCAGGCCCACCTCCAGCCCCACGCCGTGGTTCTTCAGCAGCAGGGCGAATTGCTCGCGGTAATAGGCGCCGAACAGGTCGGGCCGGGTCAGCGTGGTCTCGTACTGGCCCGGGCCGGCGACAAAGCCGTAGCTCAGGCGGGTGTCGTGGCGCGGCGTGGTGTCCAGGTGCAGGCGCACGCTGGGGTACCAGGCGCGCACATGGCCGCCCAGGTCCTGGCCGGCGACGTAGTCGCGCAGCTTTTGTCGCAGGTGCTGGACCTGGCTGGCGTACAGCGCAACGACGCGGGCCAGTGCCGCATCGGCGTCGGTGAACAGTTCCGGGGGCGTGAAAGGCGCTTCGATCATGGGCCGATTGTGGGCCCGTCCCGTGACGGTGCGGCGTGGGCGGGGCGGGGTAAAGGCATGTAAGCCACAGTCGCCAGGTTCAACCAAAGCCGTGGCCACCGCGTTGTGCGAGGCGGTGGCGGTCCGGGCGGGCCGCCCGTGAGATCCTGATCCTGCAAAGGTATGCCCATGCGCACATCCCTGTGGCTGACCGCGGTCGCGGCGGCGCTGACCGGTTCTCTGGCCCATGCCGCCGATCCCGCGGTGGCCGCCTCGGCCTCGGCCTCGGCGCCGGCCCGCGGCCAGATGGTGGAGCGGTTCAAGACCCTGGACGCCAACGGCGACGGCAAGCTCAGCCGGGCAGAGGTCCAGGCCGCCCCCGGGCTGGCCGGCAAGTTTGATGACATTGACACCAACCGCGACGGCGAGATCACGCCGCAGGAGCTGCGGGCCTATCACCAGGCCCATCGCGGGGGGGCTGCGGCAGCCAAGGGGGGCGCCCTGGGGCCGCTGAGCAAGCTCGACGCCAATGGCGACGGCTATTTGAGCCGCGATGAGGTGGCCGGCCACCCGCGGCTAGCCGCCGATTTCGACCAGCTCGACGCCGACCATGACGGTCGGCTGAGTCCGGCCGAACTGGCCGCGCTGCGCAAGGCGCGCTGACGCCTCGGCCGCGCGGCGCGGTCACCGGCCTGTCAAGTCCCGAAGTGCGTGAACTTGGGGGCGAAATCCGTGTTCCTCGCGCTTTCCGGATCGGGGCCGGACTCCCTAAGATCGGGGCATGATCTCCATGGATGGTGTGCCCTCGGTTCTCATCGCGAAGAACCAATCCTGGGTGCGCAAGCAGGCGCAGGCGCTGGTGCGCCATTTGCCGGCCAACGTGGAGCGTGCCGACCTGATCCAGGTCGGCCTGATTGCCGTGGCCCAGGCTGCCGTGACCTTTGAATGGGAGGGCGACCGCGACACCGACGAGGCCCAGCAGGCCTTCGTGCGCTACGCGCGCATGCGGGTGAAGGGCGCGATGCTCGACGAACTGCGGCAGATGGATTTCCTCACCCGCGGCGAGCGCCGCAAGATCAAGGTCATCCAGATCGCCCGCGAGCGCCACCGCAGCCAGCATGGCCGTGAGCCGACACTGGCCCAACTGGCCCGCCTGACCGAGATGGATGCGGACGAGGTCAGCGCGCTGCTGCAGGCCGACCAGATGGGCCGCAACCAGGCCAATGTGGACGACGAGGACGACGAGGCCAGCCATGCCCACCATCACCCCGCGACCCCGCAGGAAGAGGTGGAGGCCCGGGTGGACACCGGCATCGTGCTGCGTCGGCTGGAGCTGTTCTTTGCCGAGCTGCCAGCGCGCGAACGGCTGGTGATCGAGTCCTATCTTGGTGTCGGCCTGACGCCGGTGGAGGTGGCGCGGTCGCTGAAGGTGACGCCGTCGCGGGTGTCCCAGATCTACCACGCGGTGGTCCGCAAGGCGGCCGCCCACTTTGCCGAGCCGCCGCGTCAGCGCGCGATCGATCGTTACCCGGACAAGCGGTCCGACGCCTTCCAGGAATTGGTGGCGCAGCGCGAACGCGACCTGGCCCATACCCCGGCGGGCAGCTGGGGCGAGCTGATGGAAAGAGTGCTGGTCCGTCGGCCCACCGCGCCGGTCGAGGATCTTTGAGCCGCGGGCCCGGTCGCCCTTGTCCCCTCTGAGGGTGTTGCGCGCGGGTCGATAATGCCCGTCACTCGACAGGCAGTGACGTATCCGCGATGAGCTTTCTGGCAATCGACATCGGCAACACCCGGCTGAAATGGGCGCAGTACGCCTCGCCGCAGCCCGGGGCGGCCTTGCTGGCCCAGGGGGCAGTTTTTCTGGAGAACATCGACCTGTTGGCCGAGCAGGACTGGCATGCCCTGTCCGCACCGTCCACGATGCTGGGCTGCGTGGTGGCGGGCGAGGCCGTCCGCCGGCGCGTCGAGGAGCAGCTGGAGCTGTGGGACCTGACCCCGCGCTGGGTTGTGCCGGCGGCCCATGAGGCGGGCGTGACGAATGGCTATGACCACCCGATGCGCCTGGGCGCGGACCGCTGGGTGGCCCTGATCGGCGCGCGCGGCCACATGCTGGCCCGGGGGCCGGTGCGGCCGGTGGTGGTGGTGATGGTGGGCACCGCGGTGACGGTGGACGCGCTGGACCGCGACGGCAAGTTCCTCGGTGGGCTCATCCTGCCGGGCCACGGCATCATGCTGCGGGCGCTGGAAAGCGGCACCGCGGGCCTGCGCGTGCCGACCGGCGAGGTGGTGCCGTTCCCGTCCAACACCTCCGACGCACTGACCAGTGGCGGCACCTACGCCATCGCCGGGGCGATCGCCCGCATGCGCCGGCACCTGGCCGAGCACAGCGACGGCGAGGAGCCGCTGGTGCTGATGACCGGCGGCGCCGGCTGGAAGGTGGCG
>JAYSCA010000177.1:0-5719 GCA_041915165.1 Ideonella sp. | reverse complement strand
ATCACAGCAGATGCTTGACGCCGTCCTTTTCGCCTTCCAGCTCGGCCAGGGTCTTGTTGATGCATTCTTGCGAGAAGGCATCGATCTCCAGGCCTTCGACGACCTTGTATTCGCCGTTTTCGCAGGTCACCGGGAAGCCGAACATGACGTCCTTGGGGATGCCGTACCAGCCTTGCGACGGGATGCCCATCGTGACCCACTTGCCGTTGGTGCCCAGGGCCCAGTCGTGCATGTGGTCGATGGCGGCGTTGGCAGCCGAGGCGGCCGACGACAGGCCGCGGGCGGCGATGATGGCGGCGCCACGCTTGCCCACGGTCGGCAGGAACACGTCCTTGTTCCAGACCTGGTCGTTGATGGTGTCCTTGACCGACTTGCCGTTCACGGTGGCGAAGCGGTAGTCAGCGTACATGGTGGGCGAGTGGTTGCCCCACACGGCCAGCTTCTCGATGTCGCCGACGGCGCAGCCGATCTTGGAGGCGATCTGCGAGGCGGCGCGGTTGTGGTCCAGGCGCAGCATGGCGGTGAAGTTGCCCGGCTTCAGGTCCGGGGCCGACTTCATGGCGATGTAGGCGTTGGTGTTGGCGGGGTTGCCGACGACCAGCACCTTGACGTTGCGCGAGGCCACGGCGTTCAGGGCCTTGCCCTGGGCGGTGAAGATCTGGGCGTTGGCGGCCAGCAGGTCGGCGCGCTCCATGCCGGGGCCGCGGGGGCGGGCGCCGACCAGCAGGGCGTAGTCGGTGTCCTTGAAGGCGGTCATCGGGTCGGCGTGGGCCTCGATGCCGGCCAGCAGCGGGAAGGCGCAGTCTTCCAGCTCCATGATCACGCCCTTCAGCGCGTTCTGGGCCTTCTCGTCCGGGATCTCCAGCAGTTGCAGGATGACGGGCTGGTCCTTGCCCAGCATTTCACCGGAAGCGATGCGGAACAGCAGGGCGTAACCGATCTGGCCTGCGGCGCCGGTTACGGCCACGCGCACGGGTTTCTTGCTCATGTGGAAATCTCCGAGGAAGGGTAGGGGAGCGAAATGGGTCGCGTGGCGGGGCCTTCCGGCTGCGCGGACTGGGCTCATCACCACCGGCTCTGGGGGATGGCGAACACCCGAGGTGAACGCCACACGCAAGTGTAGCCCGCGAGTCTAGGGGGGGTGAAACATCTGGTCAAGAATCTTATGTCTTATATAAGACAAATGCTGAATTGGGTGGACGCCCTGTCCGCCATGTGCTGCAATCACACCCCATGCCTGCTTTGCCATCGTCCGACACCCCGGAAGCCGCTGCCGTGGTCGCCGCGTCGGGGCCGGCCTTCAGTCCGCTCTACCGGCAGATCAAGACGCTGTTGGTCCAGAGCCTGAATGGTGGCGAGTGGAAACCCGGTGAGCTGATCCCCAGTGAGCAGGAACTGGCCGCGCGTTTCGGGGTGAGCCAGGGCACGGTGCGCAAGGCCATCGACGAACTGGCGATGGAAAACCTGCTGACGCGTCGGCAGGGGCGCGGCACCTTCGTGGCGACCCACGCCGAGCAGAACATCCAGTACCGCTTTCTGCGCCTGATGCCCGACAAGGGGCCCGCGGGCGGCATGGAGCGGCGCTTCATCGATTGCCGGCGCATGCGTGCGCCGGCCGAGGTGGCCCGTGCGCTGGAACTCAAGCCGGGCGACAGCGTGCTGCAGATCCACCGCACCCTCTCGCGGGACGGGCAGCCGGTGGTGTTCGACGAAATCTGGTTGCCGGCGGCGCCGTTCAAGGGCCTGACGGCCGAGCGGCTGGCGCAATATGCCGGCCCGATGTACGGGCTGTTCGAGACCGAGTTCGGTGTGCGGATGATCCGTGCCGAGGAAAAAATCCGTGCTGTCGCGGCCGATGAGCGAATGGCGCAGGTGCTGCAGGTGCCGGAGGGAACCCCGCTGTTGAGCGTGGCCCGGCTGTCGCACACCTACCACGACAAGCCGGTGGAATTGCGGCGTGGCTGGTACGACACCAGCGCGCACTACTACAGGAATGAACTGAATTGAACCCCTGTTGCCCCACCTGTTCGTCTGGAAAGGCCCCTGAAAGCCTGGTGCGTTGCAATAAAATCAGTCGGTTTCGCTGAGGTTACAAGCCCTCAACGTTCCGTTCGTTCCTTCGTTCTCCCGTCTTCGGGAGACCCATACAACCAGGACTGACACAACCAGGACAGACGCCATGGCAGATACGCTCAAGCAACGTCCGGAGTTCCGAAACATCCATGTGACGGAACTCCGCAACTACCGGCTCCCCCCAGCCGGCATCGTTTCCATCTTGCACCGCGTCAGCGGCGCCATGCTGTTCTTGCTGCTGCCCTTCGTGGTCTGGCTGTTCGATGTCAGCGTGACCTCGGAAGTTTCCTTCGAGAGCTTCCGCAGCGCGTTCGTCGCCGGCATCGGCTTCCTGCCGGGCTGGTTCGTCAAGCTCGTGTGCCTGGCGCTGATCTGGGGCTATCTGCACCATTTCACGGCCGGTGTGCGCCACCTGTGGATGGACGCCACCCACAGCGTGACCAAGGAGCAGGGCCGTTCGTCGGCGATCGTCACCCTGGTGATCAGCCTGGCGCTGACCGTGCTGCTGGGCGCCAAGCTCTTCGGCCTGTACTGAGCGGAGATTCGACCAAATGGCAATCAACTACGGAAGCAAGCGCCTCGTCGTGGGCGCGCACTATGGCCTGCGAGACTGGCTGGCCCAGCGCATCACCGCGGTGCTGATGGCACTGTTCACGGTGGTTCTGCTGGTGCAGGTGCTCCTGCCCGGTGAAATGGGCTACGACAAGTGGGCCGGCATCTTCGCCGCCCAATGGATGAAGTTCCTGACCTTCACGGTCATCGTCGCACTGGCCTACCACGCCTGGGTGGGTGTGCGCGATATCTGGATGGACTACATCAAGCCGGTGGGTCTGCGCCTGGCGCTGCAGGTCTTCTCCATCGTCTGGCTGGTCGGCTGTGCCGGCTGGGCTGTTCAAGTGCTCTGGAGGCTGTAAGCAATGGCACAGACCAACAACAACATTACCAAGCGCAAGTTCGATGTCGTGATCATCGGTGCCGGCGGTTCCGGTATGCGCGCTTCGCTGCAACTGGCCAAGGCTGGCCTGAACGTGGCGGTTCTGTCCAAGGTGTTCCCGACCCGCTCGCACACGGTGGCGGCGCAGGGTGGCATCGGTGCCTCGCTGGGCAACATGTCCGAGGACAACTGGCACTACCACTTCTACGACACCATCAAGGGCTCGGACTGGCTGGGTGACCAGGACGCCATCGAGTTCATGTGCCGTGAGGCCCCGAAGGTCGTCTACGAGCTGGAACACTTCGGCATGCCGTTCGACCGCAACGCCGACGGCACCATCTACCAGCGTCCGTTCGGCGGCCACACCGCCAACTACGGCGAAAAGCCCGTGCAACGTGCCTGCGCGGCGGCGGACCGGACCGGTCACGCGCTGCTGCACACCCTGTACCAGCAGAACGTCAAGGCCCACACCAACTTCTTCGTCGAATGGATGGCGCTGGACCTGATCCGCGACGCCGATGGCGACGTGGTGGGCGTGACCGCGCTGGAACTGGAGACCGGCGAGATCCACATCCTTGAAGCCAAGATCGTGCTGATGGCCACCGGTGGTGCCGGCCGCATCTTCCAGGCCTCGACCAACGCCTTCATCAACACCGGTGACGGCCTGGGCATGGCGGCGCGCGCCGGCATCCCGCTGCAGGACATGGAGTTCTGGCAGTTCCACCCGACCGGCGTGGCCGGCGCGGGCGTGCTGCTGACCGAAGGCTGCCGTGGCGAAGGCGCCATCCTGCGCAACGCCAATGGCGAGCGCTTCATGGAGCGCTATGCCCCGACGCTGAAGGATCTGGCGCCGCGTGACTTCGTCTCGCGCTGTATGGACCAGGAAATCAAGGAAGGCCGTGGCTGTGGTCCGCACAAGGACTACGTCGTGCTGGACATGACCCACCTGGGTGCAGAGACCATCCTGAAGCGTCTGCCTTCGGTGTTCGAAATTGGCCACAACTTCGCCAACGTCGACATCACCAAGGAACCGATCCCCGTGGTCCCGACCATCCACTACCAGATGGGCGGCATCCCGACCAACATCCATGGTCAGGTCTCGGTGCCCAAGGGCGACGAATACCGCAGCCCGATCGGCGGCCTGTACGCGGTGGGCGAGTGCTCCTGCGTTTCGGTGCACGGCGCCAACCGCCTGGGCACCAACTCGCTGCTGGACCTGGTGGTGTTCGGCCGTGCGGCCGGCAATCACATCGTCGAGTCGCTCAAGAGCGCGCCCAAGGCCCACAAGCCGCTGCCGGCCGATGCGGCCGACAAGACGCTGGCCCGCCTGGCCCGTCTGGACGCGAGCACCTCGGGCGAATACGCCCAGGACGTGGCCAACGACATCCGCGCCTGCATGCAGTCGCACGCTGGCGTGTTCCGCACCCAGGCCCTGATGGACGAAGGCGTGCAACGCATCGCCGAAGTCCGCGAGCGCGTGAAGAACATCACCCTCAAGGACAAGTCCAAGGTCTGGAACACCGCGCGCATGGAAGCGCTGGAAGTCGACAACCTGATTGAAGCCGCCCAGGCCACGATGGTGTCGGCCGCCGCGCGCAAGGAATGCCGTGGTGCCCACACCGTGAACGACTACGAGCGTGGTGCGGACGACGCCGAGTTTCCGCTGGGCCGCAACGACAAGGAATGGCTCAAGCACACCCTGTGGGACAGCGCCACCAACAGCCTGTCCTACAAGCCGGTGAACCTGAAGCCGCTCACCGTCGACAGCGTGCCGCCCAAGGTCCGTACCTTCTGAGCGTGCCCAAGGAGTAATTCACATGACCAAGCGCACCTTTCAGATCTACCGCTACGACCCCGACAAGGACGCCAAGCCCTACATGCAGACCATCGAGCTCGAGCTCGTGGGCAACGAACGCATGCTGCTGGACGCCCTGTTGAAGCTCAAGGCGGTCGACCCCTCCATCGCGTTCCGCCGCTCCTGCCGCGAAGGCGTCTGCGGCTCCGACGCGATGAACATCAACGGCAAGAACGGTCTGGCCTGCCTGACCAACCTGCGCTCGCTGCCCGAGACCATCGTGCTGCGTCCGCTGCCGGGTCTGCCCGTGATCCGCGACCTGATCGTGGACATGACGCAGTTCTTCAAGCAGTACCACTCGATCAAGCCGTACCTGGTCAACGAGTCGCCCGCGCCCGAAAAGGAACGTCTGCAGACGCCTGAAGAGCGCGAAGAGCTCAACGGCCTGTACGAGTGCATCCTGTGCGCGAGCTGCTCGACCAGCTGCCCGAGCTTCTGGTGGAACCCCGACAAGTTCGTCGGTCCGGCGGGCCTGCTGCAGGCCTACCGCTTCATCGCGGACAGCCGCGACGAAGCCACCACCGAGCGTCTGGACAACCTGGAAGACCCGTACCGTCTGTTCCGTTGCCACACCATCATGAACTGTGTCGATGTGTGCCCCAAGGGTCTGAACCCGACCAAGGCCATCGGCAAGATCAAGGAATTGATGGTGCGTCGCGCCGTCTGAGCACGCACTGAGGTCAGCGTGGAGCAAGCCCTTATGGATGACACCACCCCCGTGGAGCCTTCCGTCGTCAGCCGCCTGAAATGGAGCTGCCGACGGGGCTTGCTTGAAAACGACCTGTTCATGGAACGGTTCTTCCGCCGCTACGAAGAGACATTGACGGCGCGGCAGGTGGAAGGACTTCAATTGCTGA
>JAYSCA010000176.1:0-5721 GCA_041915165.1 Ideonella sp. | reverse complement strand
CACCGCGCTCAGCACCGCCAGCAGCACCAGGACCAGCAGGCCGGTCTGCAGCGCCGCGGCACGGACCATCGCGGCCACGTCATCCATGTACAGGCCGGAGCCCACGAACCAGTTCCAGCCCTCGACCTTCTGCATGTACTGCAGCTTGTCCACAGCCTCGGTCTGGCCCGGGCGGGGGAACTTCGCATCCACGAACGCGGTGCCATCCTTGCTGGCGCCCACCGCCTGGGTCATGCGGGTGATCAGGTCGCCCCCCATGCCGTCCGGGATCTTGCCCATCATCGACTGGCCGGTCCATTCCGGCTTGAACGGGTGCATGACCGTGCGGCCATCCATCGTCCAGATGTAGACGTAATCCTTGCCCGAATCCCCGTAGCGCAGCGAGCGCAGCGCGTCGGCGGCGGCCTTCTGGGCATCGGCCTCGCTCATCTGGCCGGCCGCTGCCTTGCTGCGGTAGCCTTCGACGATGGTGTAGGCGGAACGGACCACCTCGACCAGCTGGGCCCGGCGTCCACTTTCAATGTAGCGGGCCACCATCACCAGGGCCAGGATGGCCATCACCACCAGGGCGGCCATGGCTGCGCCACCGAGCGCGAAGATCTTGCGTTTGAAGGTCAGGGATCCGAACATGCGTGCTTCCTTGTCTGCCCGTCTGAATGGAATACAGCGACGACGGAGAGACGTGGGCACACCCGGTGCACAACCCATCTACTTCCGGTTCCCGTCGCTGGGAACGTGCTGGCAGTGTGCTGTGTGAGATCGGCAGAACAAATCGAAAAGAAAGGTTGGGAAACCCTGCACTTTTCAGTCCGCTGATCTCAGATCAAGAAAAGCAGGATGCCCTGCCCTCGGATTCAGCCTCGGCTGACCGTGAAAACACCGTGACGTTATAGGAATCGCTCCAGCAATCGCTTGGAGGCGCGGTCCAGCACCGTCAGGTCCGGCACCAGGAAGACGATGCCGTGCCCGCTGGTGATCAGCAACCGGCCGCGCTGCGGCAGACGGCGGATATCTTCCTCGACCTTGAGCACCAGCGTGGCCGGCCCGCGGTCGGTGTCGACCTCCCAGGTGCTGGGGGTGGAGAAGGTGGAGACGCTGCGCAGGCGCTGGATCACCGGCATGAAGTCGCGGCCGGCCAGTTCCTCTTCGAGCAGGCCGCGCTGCGGCTGCGGCACCTCGGACAGCCGGGGCAGCCAGGCCAGTTCCTGGCCCTCGGTGCTGACCAGCGAGACCCCCTCGTCCGGCGCGGACAGCGGAAAGGCCCGCACCGGGGTGATGCCCTCACGGGCCAGGCCATCGGCCCCAGTAAACACCAGCTGGCCCAGGGGATTGCGATGCAGTTGAAAGTCGATCATCGGACGCTGCTCCTTCTTCAGGCCGTGGCCTCGTCATGGGCCGGGGGCTGCGGCAGGTGGCTGGCCAGCAGCGCCGCGTCGTAGTCGGATTCGTCCTCGTCGGCCTCTGCCTTGCGGGCCTGGGCCTCGTACAGACGCCAGTAATGCCCCTGCCGGGCCATCAGCTCCTCGTGCGGCCCGACCTCGACGATCTCGCCGCGGTCCATCACCACCAGCCGGTCGGCCTTGCGCAGCGTGGACAGGCGGTGCGCGATGGCGATCGTCGTGCGGCCCTGCACCAGGTTGTCCAGCGCCTTCTGGATCTCCTTCTCGGTCTCGGTGTCCACCGCCGAGGTGGCCTCGTCCAGGATCAGGATGCGCGGGTCGATCAACAGCGCGCGGGCGATCGAGATGCGCTGGCGCTCACCGCCTGAGAGGCCCTGGCCGCGCTCGCCGACCACCGAGTCATAGCCCTGCGGCAGGCGCAGGATGAAGTCGTGCGCATGCGCGGCGCGCGCGGCGGCGACGATCTCCTCGCGCGTCGCGTCGGGCTTGCCGTAGGCGATGTTCTCGGCCACGGTGCCGAAGAACAGGAAGGGCTCCTGCAGCACCAGCCCGATGTGGCGCCGGTAGTCGGACACGGCAAAGCGCCGGATGTCGATGCCGTCGACCTTGATCGCGCCCTCGGTCACGTCGTAGAAGCGGCAGATCAGGTTGACCAGCGTGCTCTTGCCCGAGCCGCTGTGGCCCACCAGGCCGATCATCTCGCCCGGCCGGATGACCAGGTCCAGCCCGCGCAGCACCGAGCGGGTGCCGTAACGGAAGCCGATCGCGTCCATCGTCACCCCGCCCTGCAGGCCCTCGGCCGAGACCGGCTGGGCCGGCTCGGGCACGTTGGAGACATGGTCCAGGATGTCGAAGATGCGCTTGGCGCCGGCCGCGGCCTTCTGCGTCACGCTGACGATGCGGCTCATCGAATCCAGCCGGCTGTAGAAGCGCCCGATGTAGGCCAGGAAGGCCGACAGCACACCCACCGTGATCTGGCCCTGGCTGACCTGCCAGATGCCGAAGGCCCAGACCACCAGCAGGCCGATGTCGGTCAGCAGCGAGACGGTGGGGGTGAACAGACTCCAGGTCCTGTTGAGCTTGTCGTTGACGACCAGGTTGGCCTGGTTGGCCTCGCGGAAGCGGGTGGCCTCGCGCTGTTCCTGGGCGAAGGCCTTGACCACCCGGATGCCGGGGATGGTGTCGGCCAGCACGTTGGTGACCTCCCCCCAGACCCGGTCGATCTTTTCGAAACCGGTGCGCAGCCGGTCGCGCACGGTGTGGATCATCCAGGCAATGAAGGGCAGCGGCACCAGCGTGACCAGGGCCAGCCAGGGGTTGATCGAGAACAGGATCACCGAGGTCATGCCGATCATCAGCACGTCGGTGATGAAGTCCAGGGCGTGCAGCGACAGGAAGACCGAGATGCGGTCGGTTTCGGAACCGATGCGGGCCATCAGGTCGCCGGTGCGCTTGGCGCCGAAGTAATCCAGCGACAGCCCCAGCAGGTGCTCGAAGGCGGTGGTGCGCAGGTCGGCGGCAATGCGCTCGGACACCAGCGCCAGCAGATAGGTCTTGGCCCAGCCCAGCCCCCAGGCCAGCAGGGCCGCGCCCAGCAGCCCCGACAGCAGCAGCATCACGTACTGCGGGTCGATCGTCTGCCCGTTCTGGAACGGGATCAGCACCTCGTCCATCAGCGGGATGGTCAGGTAGGGCGGCACCAGCGTGGCGGCGGTGGAGGCCAGCATCAGCAGAAAGCCGGCCAGCAGCCGGCCCTGGTAGGGCTTGGCGAAGCGCCACAGCCGCAGCAGCACCCAGGTCGAGGGGGGCGTGTTGAGCTCGCGGGTGCAGATGGGGCACTCGTCGCTGTCGGGTGGCAGCGGCGCGTGGCAGGACGGGCAGCGGGTCGGGTCCTCGCCCTCGGCGGGCCGGCCCGTGGCCAGGGCCTCCAGAACCTGGGCAAAGCGGCGGGCGAAGCGGATCGCCTGCACGTTCACCGCCAGCGTGAAATGCCACTGGGCCACCCGCTCGGTGGCGGACAGCAGCTCCAGCGTGCCCACGCCGGCATGGTCGTGGTGGCGTAGCAGCCAGTCGGTTTGCAGCGGGTAGGCAACCCACTCGGTCTGGCCGTGGGCCCGGGCCAACAGGCGGCGCTCGGTCAGCCGAAGTTCGCCCTGGCCGAAGTGCTGGTCATCCGTGAGGTCAACCGTCAGGCTGGCCAGCACGTTTTCACCAGCAGCCAGCATGGGCAGGGCCGAGGTCGATTCCCCGGCGCGATGTTCTGGATGGGAGTGATGCATGGTGGAGGCACCGCCCGGAGCCGGCAGCGACCCGGCGGGTCCTGCGCCGTTCCGGCAGGCGCACGGCGATTTTCGGCGATTCCACCACGTCACCCAAGCCCTTGTGGCGTCCTGTCCTCGCCGCGCCGCTTCGAGCGGCCCCACCCGGCGCACAATGTGTCATGCTGCGGTCAGGTACCGCCCGTTTTTTCCCCACCCGCCCTCCCCGCCCATGAGCGACAAGAAAAAGGCCATTGAGCTGCTGCGCATCACCTATTTGCGTGGCCCGAACATCTGGACCTACCGTCCGGCCATGGAGGTCTGGCTGGACCTCGGCGAGTTGGAGGACTACCCCTCCAACAAGCTGCCCGGCTTCACCGACCGCCTGATCAAGCTGCTGCCCGCCCTGGAAGAACACCACTGCGGCGTGGGTGAGCGCGGCGGCTTCATCGAGCGCCTGCGCGAGGGCACCTGGGCCGGCCACATCCTGGAGCACTGCGTGATCGAGCTGCTGAACCTGGCGGGCATGCCCACCGGCTTCGGCCAGACGCGCTCGGTTTCCCAGCGCGGCGTCTACCGCATGGTGTTCCGCGCCCGCGACGAGCAGGTCGGCCGCACCGCACTGATGCAGGGCCACGCCCTGCTGACGGCCGCGATCAACGACGAGCCCTTCGACGTCGCCGCGGCCGTGCATGCGGTGCGCGACGCGATCGACGACTGCTACCTGGGCCCGTCCACCGCCTGCATCGTCTCGGCCGCCACCGAACGCGGCATCCCGCACATCCGCCTGAACGACGGCAACCTGGTGCAGCTGGGCTATGGGGCCCATCAGCGCCGCATCTGGACCGCCGAGACCGACCTGACCAGCGCGATCGCCGAGAACATCGCCTGCGACAAGGACCTGACCAAGCTGCTGCTGAAGGCCTGCGGCGTGCCGGTGCCCGAGGGCCAGATCGTCCACAGCGCCGAGGAGGCCTGGGAAGCCGCCCAGGACATCGGGCTGCCGGTGGTCGTCAAGCCCAGCGACGGCAACCACGGCCGTGGTGTGGCCCTGGACCTGCGCCAGCAGGCCGACATCGAGGCGGCCTACACGCTGGCCGAGACCCACGGCAGCGAGGTGATCGTCGAGAGCTGCATCCCGGGCGACGAGCACCGGGTGCTGGTGGTCGGCGGTGAGATGGTCGCCGCCGCCCGCGGCGAGAGCGCCTGGATCACCGGCGACGGCAAGAGCAGCGTCGTGCAGCTGATCGACAACCAGATCAACTCCGACCCCCGCCGCGGCACCACCGAGGGCCACCCGCTCAACCGCCTGAACGTGGCGGAAGACGAGGTGATCCGCCTGGATCTGCAGCGCCAGGGCTTCGCCCCGACCGACGTGCCGCCGGCCGGCAAGCGGGTGCTGGTGCAGCGCAACGGCAACGTGGCGATCGACTGCACCGACGACGTTCACCCCGAGGTGGCCCATGTGGTCAGCCTGGCCGCCCGCGCCGTCGGCCTGGACATCGCCGGCATCGACCTGGTCTGCGAAGACATCGGCAAGCCGCTGGCCGAACAGGGCGGCGCCATCGTCGAGGTCAACGCCGGCCCGGGCCTGCTGATGCACCTGAAGCCGGCCGAGGGCACGCCCCGCCCGGTGGGCCAGCAGATCGTCGAACACCTGTTCCCGACCGACGAGGACGAGCCGCACCCGGGCCGCATTCCCATCGTCGGCGTGGCCGGCACCGAGGACAGCACCTTCATCGCCCGCCTGGTGGCGCGGCTGGTGCACCTGGGCGGCCGCCCCACCGCCCTGGCCTGCGCCGATGGCCTGTTCCTCGGCCACCGCCGCACCGAGAAGGCCGGCAAGCAGTACTGGGACGCCTGCCACCGCCTGCTGATGAACCGTGAAGCCCAGGCCGCCGTGTTCGAGAACCCGGCCTCGCTGATCCTGGACCACGGCCTGCCCTATGACCGCTGCCACGTCGGCCTGGTGACCGACTTCGGCGGGTCCGAGGCGCTGGCCCGCCACGACATCACCGAGCCCGACCAGCTCTACCGGGTGCTGCGCACCCAGATCGACGTGG